>NZ_JAGPUP010000433.1:0-11659 GCF_018069605.1 Microvirga sp. HBU67558
CCTCCTCAATCAGAGGAATGCGTCCCAGGAAGGAGCGGTTGGGCTCGCGTTCGATCTCTTCCATGTTCTGGAGAGCCTGAGCTCGGTCGTTCTCATTGCGCTTGGGCTTGGAGCGCTTGCCGGAGTGGGAGCCGACAACCCAGAGGAAGCCGTCAGCTGCGCACAGCCCCTCAATGTCCATCTCGCCCTCGGCTCCGGCCGGCAGACGGACCAGCGCGTCCAGGCTGAATTGTTGATGGTCGCCAAAGCTGCCGTCGTCCAGGCGGCGAAGGCGTTCGACACTGGCGGTCTCGTCACAGGCAAGGAAGAGACAGTCGCCGATCCGCGCTACGGCGGAGAGATCCTTGTGGAGTGGGTCCTCTGTATGCCGCGGCGTCCAGTCAGAGAAGGTGAGGGGGACCTGATCGATGGCTTCTGCGGGGCTGGTGTTCGGCACGGTGGCTCCTGAGGTGCAGTGGCACTGGAGCGTTAACGCATGAGGTTGCATTGGAGCCTGTCAGCCCAGACCGATTAGCCCAGAGCGGAGGTCGGCTGGTCAGGTAACAGCTGACGTTCGAGAAGAACTGCTAATTTCCGAGTTTGACCCACAGGAGACATTCTGGAGTGGCGCTTTCGTCAGGCTGTCGCTTGTTGAAGCTCACGCTCCAAGATCCACCTGCTCAGCATTTCTGCGATCTCGGAGTTGTTGTCGTCCATCATGATCATGTGTGAGTTGCCGCTGATGCCCATCTTCGGGAGCGACCAGAGGCTTGCGCTTGCGCCAGCTTCATCGAGAGCCTCAACGAAGGCTTGCGTTCGCTCGGTCAGGGATACCCAAAGCGGCGTCGCATCCACATAGTCTCCTGAGATTGCCAGCACCGAACGATTGGCGAAGGCCGCTGGGTCATCGGGAAATCCGGATGGCTCAAGGGCGATAAGGCACGGCACCAAGGCTGGGTGACGGGCTGCCGCTCGGAAGGCGACCTCTCCCCCTTGGCTGTGGGCTATGACACAGCACGGCCCAATCCGTTGCAGCACAGCCTCAAAGGTCGACACCGCCGCTTCTCCCGTCGTCAGCCAGCGAGGGATGTGGCCCATGATGAACGTGTCGAGGTGATCGGTTGGGAACCGTTGCCCGGGAAAAGGTGTACGCCTTGGAAAGTCCTCGCTGCGCCCGAACCGGAAGAGGCCCCACGCCTCCTGCGCGCTTCTGACGATGGCATCCCCAGGCCAGACGCCGGGAAGGGCACACCAGCCGGCGCGGCCGCGCTCGACATTGTCGACAACATAAACGGTGAACCCCAGACCGAGAAGGATCTGGAGCCAGCCTGTTCGGCCATCCGGCGTCGCCTCCCACATCGCTCCGCTGAAGCCACCTCCATGAAGCAGGACAATAGGGATCCGTGAGATCGGCTGTTCCGGGATGAAGTACTGAACGTAGGCCTGCTCGACGTGGTACAGGCCGTTAGGATTGTATGTGAACGACGTGCTGCGGGTGAATGCGATCGTCCGCTCGTCCTGACCGTCGACTTGGACCTGGCGCCCGCCGACATGGAAGCTGCCGACGTGCGCGATCTTCAGACTAGGGGCGCCCATGTCACTTCTTGACCAGCGGGCACTTGCTCTCGGAGAGCGGCCAAGCCGAATCCTCGGCCGGGATCTCCCGCACGATCTCGAAGTAGTCCCAGTCGTATTTCGACTGGCTGGGCGCCTTCACCTTGGCAAGATACATATCGCGCATCACGCGGCCATCCTCGCGGATTGACGCCTTCTTAGTGAAGACGTCCTCGATCAGCATGGAGCGCATGGCGGCAGCGACCTTGTCGGCATCGTCCGTCCCCGCTGCCTTGACCGCCTTGAGGTAGTGCAGAACGCTGCCATAGACGCCCGTCTGAAGCATGGACGGCATGGCGCCGACCCGTTCCTTGAACTTCCTCGACCAGGCTCGGGTCGCATCATCCGTATCCCAGTAGGACGCCGTGGTCAGATAGGTGCCCTGGGTCGTGTCCAGCCCGAGGCTATGGACGTCGTTGATGAACATGAGCAGCGCAGCGAGGTTCTGCCCGCCCTGCACCAGGCCGAACTCCCTGGCCGCCTTCATGGCATTGACCGTATCCCCGCCGGCGTTGGCGATGCCGATGACCTTGGCGCCGGAGGATTGGGCCTGGAGGATGAAGGATGAGAAGTCGCTGGCATTGAGCGGGTGACGCACGGCTCCGACCACCTTGCCGCCGTTGGCCTGAATGACTTCAGTGGCATCCTTCTGCAACTGGTGGCCGAAGGTGTAGTCCGAGGCAAGGATGAACCAACTGTCCCCGCCGGCCTTGACCACGGCCGAGGCTGTTCCGCGTGATACGCCATAGGTGTCGTAGGTCCAGTGAAAGCCGTAGGGCGAGCACTGCTCGTTCGTGAGGGCGGTCGTCCCGGCGCCCGAGAACAGGGCGATACGCTTCTTGTCCTTCGCGATCCCTTGGACCGACAACGCGACCGCGGAGTTGGGGATGTCGGCGATGACGTCGACGGCCTCCGTATCGAACCAGCGGCGTGCCGTCGTCGCCCCGACTTCCACCTTGTGCTGGTGGTCGGCGGAGATCACCTGGATCGGCTTGCCGAGAACCGAGCCCCCGAACTCCTCGACCGCCATCTGGGCAGCCACGAGGGAGCCTTTGCCGGTCACATCGGAGGTGACCCCGGTCATGTCGGTCAGGACGCCGATCTTGACGACATCGTCACTGACCTGAGCCAAGCCTGGGGAAGCAAAGGCAGTTGCCCCGATCATGGTGGCGGCAAGCGCAGCTATGGCTTTCATTGAGCGTTTCTCCCTATCCCTTTTGCAGACAGACCTGTGGTCCGCTTCATTCCGTGTTATTGGGCAGGGAGAGTAAGCCCGGGCCAACCGGGATGCAAGGAAAAGGTCTCATATGATACTAATTTTGGTCTCACATGAGACTGTTAGCAATATTGCTTCAGGTGCTGGAGAGCCAGTTTGACGAACGGAGACGGTGACAACATCAAGACCATTCTGAACGGGACGACGATCCCAACGGCCTACAAGATGGGATATGTCCTGAACCATTACCGTGAGCCCTCGTTTCGGGCTATCGAGCGGGAATACGGGATCACGCGGCCCGAGATCGTGATGCTGATCTTCCTTGTTCATCGCGAGGGCATCACTGCCAATGACATCTGTGAGTTCTCCGGGCACCTGAAGGCCAGCATGAGCCGGGCTGCGATTGCACTCGCCCGGAAAGGACTGATTGATCGGCAGGCCGATGCGAACGACCAACGTCGCCAACTCCTCTACCTGACCCCTGCTGGGCGTCAGTTGCATGGGCGGTTCATGCCGATCCTTGAGGCCCGTGAGCGGGCGATGCTGGCCTGCCTGTCGGCCCGCGAAGCAGAGCAGTTCGAACGCTTGCTGAACAAGCTGGGTGACCACGTGCCGGATTGGGCAGGCGAGAACGAAGTCTAACCCTGGATAACTCAATCCTGCCAACCAGGGAGCTGCCATTGACTCCGATGAATTCTAGGGGACGACAGTTGATGGCGCTTCACGGAAGGTAGCGTGATGTCTGGTCCAGTAGGGAACACCGGACGTACCTGAAGGATAGGTGATCTTCAGAGTATGACCCAGCCTGTGTCAAAACACGAACGGCTCCGCTCTTGACGAACTATTTGTACAACATCGGCCTTGTATGCCGTGAATTCTCCGGTCCAATCGGCCTCGCGAGACATAGAATTGCTTCAGAGAGCGACACATCGGCGTTTTGACACAACCAAGACCCAAACCGGAAGTACGCCCTAGCGAGCATGAGCGTTCAGAAAGGGTAGATCGCTTCTCACAGGTTCGGCTTACGCCGCCAGCAGCAACCGAGCGAGAGCTCTCACAAGGGCACGGGGTTCAGACGGTTTCTCAAGGTGTGGAGCATGGTCATAGGCCCCCGGGATGCGCTGCTCGTTGTAGCCGGTGACGAACAGGAATGGCACGTCTTGGGCTATCAGCCTGTCTGCGATGGGAAAGACCTCCTCTCCACCCAGGTTCACGTCCAGCACGGCTGCGTCCAGGGATGGCGTCTGCTCGATCAGTCCGAGCGCAGCCTTCACCGACGGCACAGGCCCCACCACGACCGCACCTGCTCCGCTCAGGTCCTGCTCCAGCTCCGTGGCCAGGTAATATTCGTCCTCGACAACCAGGATGCGACGGTTCTGCAAGCTGCGGTCAGCCATCAGCACTCTCCTCGGCCGTGCCTTTCTCGGACACCGGCAGCGCCATGGTGCAATGAACCCCGTCCGCCTCCAGGATGAAGGATGTCCGGGCGTTGAGTTGATAGGGCAACGCCCGCTCGATCAGCTCGCGGCCTGCGCCGCCTCCATCAGGCGTGGTGCCGTCCGAGGGCATGACTACCCCGCTCTCGCGCCAGTCCACATAGAGCCACGGCTGACCGTCCTCCTGCCTGAGCTGCCAATGGATGGACAGGTGCCCCTCGGGCTGATGCAGAGCCCCGTACTTGAGCGCATTGGTGCAGAGCTCGTGGAGGGCCAGCGCCAGGGTCTGCACCGTGCTGGAGCGCAGCGCCACGCCCTGTGGGCCCTTGAGCGTCACCTTGTCGGCTTGCTGGTCGAAGCCGCCGTGCGCCACAAGCTCGCTTGTGACGAGCTGATCGAACGTGACCCGCTCGTCAGGGTTCAGCCGCGACAGCAATCCTTGCACGCGCGCCAGGGCCGCGATGCGGTCGTGGAACGTCGGGCCGAAGTCCTCCAGGCTAGTGCTGGAGCGAAGCGTCCGGTCGGCGATCCGGCGCACCACGGCCATGAGGTTGCGGGTGCGGTGCTGAAGCTCGGCCAAGAGAACCTGCTGCTGGTCGAGGAAGGCCCGCCGCTCGGTTACGTCCTGACCGATCTTGAGGAAACCGGTGACGGCGCCGTTGTTGTCCCGCAGCGCCCGGACCGAGCCCTCGATGAAGACACGTGAACCATCCTTGCGCAGGTGCCAGCGCACGTTCGGGGCGACCCCCTCCTGACGAGCCGTCTCAACCTCCTTCCGGTCCACACCGGCCGCGCGGTCCTCGGGCGTGAATAGCATGCTGCCAGGCTGCCCGATGGCCTCGTCTGTGCTCCAGCCATAGACCACCGCTGCTCCCGGCAGCCAGTCGGTGATGCAGTCGTCCGGATCGGTGGTGAGGATAGCGTAATCGGTGGCCGCTTCGACGGTGAGGCGGAAGCGTTCCTCGGACGAGCGCAGGTCGCGCAGCTTGAAAAGTCGGTCGATGATGGGTCCCAGGATGGTGGCATAGGTGCGCAGGAACTCCGTGTCGTTCTGGTTGAACTCGCGGGGCTTGGTGTCATCGACCTGGAGCAGGCCGTAAGCGTGGCCGCCGGGCAGCAGGATCGGCACGTTGGCGAGCGCCACTACACCTGCCTGCTTCATGAACTCGGGGACGTCGAAGCGCTCCTCCGTGCGGATGTCCTGCGTGATGACGGGCTTTCTCTTCCGGATCGAGTAGGTTTCGGACGAGCGCTCGTTCATCGGCAGGCGCACCTGCCCGACAATGTCTCGGGCCCAGCCCACGCCGGCCCGCACCAACAGGCTGTCACCATCCCGCGCGATCTCCAGGACCTTGGCACGTCCCGTGTCCATGGCCTCGCCTACCAGGCGGCAGGCTTCGGTGAGCACCTCATCCAGATCCTCGGACTGGAGGGCAAAGTCGCCGAAATCGGCGAGCACCTTCTGCCGCCGGAGGAGGATCTCCAGTTGGTTGTCCATCGGCGACCGTGCTCCTGCCGCAGGTCAACGCTGCGGAAGGGAGAACGATGCACAGCGGCTGCCGATGGGACCTGAACCGGAAGCCTGCCTCAGGACAATCCTCCTGACGGCACGCAATCCCGCTGCTCAGCCCGCGCCGCGGGGCTGGCCGAGACTGTTCAGGAGATCCCGCGAGCGGCGTAGGTTCTCTCGGACCAAGCGGACCTGCTCGGCGACCTCGGCAGTGAGCCGCATCATGCGGTCGCCCTGCTCCCGGGCTGCCCTGACGATCTCCGAACGGGGGGCATGCCGCCCGGCATGGCGGTCGAAGATCTCGGAGAAGGGCAGGTCGAAGACCAGCTCGTCTGCGGCATTCGTTACCTCGATGGCATAGTCCTGCGGGTTCTGAGCCCGGGCCATGAACTCCGCTCGGATGTCTTCAGCCGAGCGGAACGCTTCAAGGTAGGCGGTCTCCGCATCAGGGAAGTCGAGCCCCAGCTCGTCCCGGCTGCGCCGCTGGTCAGCGTCCCGAATATGAAAATAGAAGCGAGGCATTCCAGGCCCTCTCGGCTGCGTCCGGTCGTTCGCCTTCAGGCAAAGACGATAATAGCTCCCGCCACAGGCTAAAGTTCTCCATGAGAGTAGCCAGCACCTTCTTCAGGGGAGCGGATCCGCGATAACTGTGTGCGTCGCTTCATGTCGATCAACAGTCTTTAGCGACATCGCGGCGAGGGTCGGCATGAAGGCTCGGATGAGCTCGGAAGGTCTGGCCATATGGGCCGTTGTCGCTCGGGCAGGCCGACAGGTCAGGGCGGCGGGGCTCCTTCACCCGCATCGGGATCGGGCAGATGGTCGCCTCCGCCTCACGCTGGCGGGCGCTTCCGGATGATCGGATCCGGCGAGGGCGGCCAGGTCAGGCCCAGAAGATGGAGCCGGGTCCGGCTCTGCTGGGCCGTATCCCTAGCGTAGCCGATGTTGTCCTCGAGGCGCGCAACCTCTTCCAGGGACCGTTCCTGAGATGCCTTGAGCCTCTGCCTCAGGAGAGCCTTGGCTTTCATGGCCTTCTCGGCCCGTTCCAGCAGGTCATCGCTGCCCATGGCTGCGCTCCAGCCTGATCGCAACGGAAACGAGGTCAAGCCTCGCGCGTTCCCTCAGGTCCCCGTCGCCGCGACAGTGGCCAGCGCAGGCGATCGGGCGTATCGTGGGCCATGGCCAGGGCGCTGGATGAACGCAAAGAGCTCGCCAAGGCGGACGTCGACATCGCCGCCGGCGAGAGGCGTGTGGCCGAGCAGATCGAGCTCATCCGGTGGCTGGACAAGCACCATCACGATACCGCCCTGGCCATGAGCCTGCTGCGCGCCTTGGAGGGAACCCTCGCCGCCTGGCGCGACCACCGCAAGCTCATCCTGGCGGCGATCGCGCGTGAGGAACGGTCTCAGCCCTGAGGCCTCACCGGTGCCAGGCTTCGGCAGGACGCATGCCCCGCGACCCCACGGGCCTGGAGAGAGTTTCTCGCGATCGAGGTGGAGGTAGGCCGGATCGAACTCGCCGGCGACCTGCAACCCGGCCCAGTCGAGCACCTCGCACGCGCGGCCGCTCCACCGGATGAGGCGGTTCTTCCGCAGGTAATCCAGAGACCGATGAATGTGCACGTTCGACAGGCCAAGCGCGTCGGCGAGTTCAGTCTGGGTGATCGGCAGGGGAACCGTGAGGGGCGTCTCCAGCCCGGCCGCGCGCAGGCGCACGACCAGCTCGCACAGGAGATGGGCCAGCCGCACCCGCGCCGGGCGGCGGCCGATGCCGAGCATCCATTCCCGGAAGATGGCCGCATCGATCAGCATGTCGCGCCAGCAGGCATGCGCAATGCCGGGATGGGCCTGAAGCAGCGCCCGCAGGTCGTCGTGCTGGATGAAGCCGACCGTGCAGGCCGAGATCGTGCCCAGGCTGTGGTCCATCGTCCTGAGGTACAGGCTCTGGAAGTCCGGGATGTCGCCAGGCGTGTGAAAGGCAAAGATCTGGCGCTTGCCGGCTTCGGTGAACTTGTACCGGCAGGCGATGCCCTCGAGGATCAGACAGGACTGGGTGGGCCGATCCCCCTCCCGCACGAGGGCCTGCTTCGGATCGATCCGCACCACCCGCATCGGCAGGACCCGGAGGGCGCTGCGATCGTCGTCCGACAGATCGCTGATGCTCTCCAGCTTGCGGATGAGAGGCTCGCGTTCGGACAGCATTGTTGTTCTCCCGGTCCGGTCCGGCCAAGTCTACCTCGAAGGGCATTTCCGGAACAAGGTTCGCCAGGAGCTCCGGATCGCGTATAGTCCTGGAGGCAGGAGGACGCGGCCGTGCCGAGGTTTTACTTTCATCTGAGAGGCGGCCCGGAGGGTCTGAGCCGGGATGGCACGGGCCTGGATTTGCCGGACGTGGAGACCGCCTATCTCGAAGCCTACGATGCGGTGATCGACACCGGCCGTGAGCTGATCATCGAGGGCCTCAACCCGCAGGGCTACGCTTTCGAGATCACCAACCGCTCAGGCGAGCTGATGGTTGAGATCCCCTTTGCCGAGGTGCTCGACCGCCATGCCGAGCCGCGGCCGCCTCTTCTAGTGCGGGAGACGTTGCGTGAGCCTCGGCCGTCTCCCCCGGCTGAGCCACAGGCGGGCGATGGGAGTGAACCCCGCAGGGGCAGTCCGTCCGTTCGCGAGGGCACGCCCGGGCCTGTCGCTCGCCCCGCAGGGCTGGAGGTGTGTTCCCGCGAGACCCGCCAATGCGTCGATCACCTGGAGCGCACCACTCAGGGGCTCTGGCAGCAGTTGGAGAAGTCGCATGAGGCGATCCGCCGTTCGCGCCAGCTCCTGGCCAACCCGCACTATCGCTACCGCCCATGGACAAGCCTGATCGGCCAGTAGGATCCTCCAGGATCCTCAAAATCGCTCCGTGCCCTTCGATTGCTCCCGACACCGGGTTCTGAAAGCGATTCCGGACGTCTTCCTGCTCTCCGTCGCATTGCGGCTCATTCGTGGAAGGCGGCGTGCCAACCCAAAGGTCGCTTATTGGCACTGGTCTGACCTTAGTCTTACGTCCCTAGGGCAGGGGTAAGCAGACCCTCCAAGGCGGTCAGCGATCTCATGCTCGTGACCCGCCTCAGAAGTCAGTGAACAGTTTTAGGACCGCTGAGGCCGCCGCATCACTTGGCGCAGTGTCCGGGATAACTCATCGGCCGCATAAGGCTTCTGAAGAAGCTCGAAGCCGTGCCGGCCTTCTTCCGCCAGCACGTGGCTGTAGCCCGAGGTGAGAACAACAGGCAGCCTTGGCCAACGTCGCCGGATCTCCCGGCCCAGCTCTATCCCGCTCATGCCCGGCATCACCACATCGCTGAACACCGCGTCGACGTCACTGCCTTCTTCCAGGATCTGCAACGCCTCAGCGGCATTGGCAGCCCACCGGGTTTCGTAGCCCAGGTCCTGGAGGAGCTGAGTCGAGAACGCGCCGACGTCCTTGTTGTCCTCAACCAGCAGCACACGGCGGCCGCGGCCATCTTCCGGGGCCCGCATGTCGGATGCGGCCTCGATCCCATCTGGCTCGGCGTCCACCTGCGGCAGGAACAGCGTGAGGCTAGTGCCGTGCCCGACCTTGCTCTCGACCGCCACATCGCCGCCCGACTGCTTGGCAAAGCCATAAACCTGGCTCAGCCCCAGGCCCGTGCCCTTGCCCACTTCCTTCGTGGTGAAGAACGGCTCAAAAACGTGAGGGAGCTTGTCAGCCGGAATGCCGCAGCCCGTGTCGGTCAGTGACACGGCCACAAAACGGCCGGGGCTGCCGCCGTGGCGCCTGAGAGGCGGCAACGTGGCATGGGTCCTCACGGCAATGGTGAGCCTGCCCTCGCCATCCATCGCATCACGGGCATTCACCGCCATATTGATGAGCGCCGTTTCGAACTGGCTGGCGTCGGCCTCCACAAAGCAGCGCCCACAGGCAATGTCCGTCACGATCTCGATCCTGGCTCCCACGATGGTGCGCAGCATGTCGGTGACGGCATCGATGCGCTCGGACACGTCAAACACCTCCGGCTTGAGAGCCTGCCGGCGCGCAAAGGCCAGCAACTGTCCGGTGAGTTTGGCGGCACGGCTGACCGTGTCGGTGATCGCGTCGACGTACCGGACGCGCCGCTCCTCCGGCAGGTTGGGCCGGCGCAGGAAGTCAACCGACGAGCGGATGATGGTCAGCAGGTTGTTGAAGTCGTGAGCGACACCGCCCGTGAGTTGGCCTATGGCTTCCATCTTCTGCGCCTGCCGAAGCTGCTCCTCTGCCGCCAGCAGGGAGCGGGTCCGCTCCTCAACGAGGGTCTCAAGGGTGGCGTTGAGCTCGCGGACGGCCGCATCGGCGCGAAGACGCCGTACGGCAGCCCAGGCACGATCCAGAACGCTGCTGACGAAGGCGATCTCATCGATCGTCCAATGATGTGGGGTGCCGGCATGCAGGAACATGTAGGCGGAGAGTTGGCCATCCTCCATGAGCGGCACGAAGGCGGCGGCTTGCGTGCTCCAGGCCGCCCACCCCTCAGCCGCCCCCGCGGTTCTGGGATCGTCCTGGATATTGTCGATGAGCACGGTCTCGCCTCGCCGGAGCGGATCGAGATATGAGCCCCACTCGGACACCCGGTAGGTTCCCACAGACCGGGCGACCGCAGGATCGGCCACCCAGTCCCGCTCGACCACAGCCGTGTCGTCATCGATGCTGGTCACCGCGTAGCCGACCCGCAGAAGAGCGAGCGTCTTGCCGATGGTGGCAGCAGCCAGTTCCGCCACATCAGCGTCCGCAGCAGCCGTTAGTTCGCGCAGCCGGTCGCCGAGTTCCACCAGAGCGGCCTGCCGAGCCTCCGCGCGTTTGCGGTCGTCGATGTCCCGGAAGTAGGTCTCGACGCCAGCCTCAGATCGGCTGACGGTGACTTCGAACCAGCGCCCGATGGGTCGCGAGTAGCGCTCGTAGACGGCGGCAGGCTCATCGGAGGCCACGGCCTGGTAGTCGGAGGCATCCTGCGCGTCCGGGAAGATGTCCCAGACCCGTCGGCCCAGGATCCTCTCACGCGGCTTGCCAGTCATCGCCTCGAAGACATGGTTGACGTCGACGAAGCGCCACTCATGGTCGAGGCGGTAGTATCCCTCATTGATCGTTTCCAGCACGATCCGCTTCTGCCGCTCGTTCTCCTGCGCCTTCAACTCAGCCTGGCGGAGATCCTCGATATCGAGGGCCGTTCCAATCCACGCTGTGAGATGTCCATCCTTGAAGAGGGGGGTGACCTGGCAGCGATGCCAGCGGTACGCGCCATCAGCCCGGCGCATGCGAGCGTCGACCATGTAAGGTTTCTCCTCGACCACACCCCGGGTCCGGACCTCGACCAGTCTTGCCCGGTCGTCGGGATGGAAGACGTCGGCCCAAGTCAGGGCCTCCATCTGCTGGGGAAGGCCGGTATAGGTCGTCCAGTATGGGTTGAAGCGCTCGACGCTGCCGTCGGGCCTGAGCACCCAGAGGATCTGCCGGATGCCCTCGAAAAGGACGGTGTCGGTGTGGAGGCTCAAAGCTTACCCAATGTTCGCGAGGGGCCGCAGGTACTCCGGGCTTCGGAGGCGGTGGTATCTATAGCGGCAGAGGCCATTTGGCCACCTGACGGGCTTTAGACAAACAGCCGGGTACTGCTAAGCTCATACATCTATACATCCCTGGACCGTGACCTATCCCGTTCAGCTTCCTCGCTGGACAGTTGAGGGGGCGAACGCTTCAAGTGACGCGTTTTTCCGCAAGTGATCTAAGTCAAGTGAGCCCGCACCATGGCGGGCCGTCGCCAAATTGACTTTCTAAAGCGAAAGGTCCGTTCATGGCACGTTCCGGACCTAACCTTTAGGTCGGGTGATAGGCTTAAAGCGGACCTTTGGAAGGGTA
>NZ_JAGPUP010000434.1:0-11843 GCF_018069605.1 Microvirga sp. HBU67558
CGGAGTTCGCCGAGACCGCCAAGCGCCTGATCGACATGTTCAACGAGAACTTCAAGCGCTTCGAGGGCCATGTGGATTCCGACGTCCGCTCGGCCGCGCCGCAGACGTCGATCGCGGCCTGAATTATAGAGGTGGTTTGGGTGATTTTGAACTGTGCCGGAGCTTGGCTCGACTCTTTGACCCTGTCCATGACTGCCGGTGTTTCAACTTCACCCAAGCCGTCTCAGTAAGTTGGCTGTGTCATCACAGTCAGTCGATGTACATGCGCATAGTGTTTGAAGGCGGGGCCTGCAGCTCAATCGTCAACGTCTGCGGCTCTAACGCTCTATTCCAACTGTCCCGCTCCTCTCTGAAAAAGACAGTCCAATCCATACGGCGTCTGAATAGGGTCCGAGCAACGGATTTCCATCAAGCAAAAGGGCTTGGATCGCTTCAAGTTCTTCGCCAGCTTGGTCCTCGTGTCAGACTTATCGATGACCCGCCCTTTGGGAGGACCGAGACTGGAGTGAAGCGCCATACATGCCTAGCTGTGAGATCTGAGGAGGTTGTTCATCCCGTCTGAGGGCCTGAAGGTGGTCGTTGCGACACGATTGCCGATGGACCTGAGGAATGAACAACCTGCACCAGAATGCCCGTGCGACCCGGCTGGGTCGAGCGGAAATGATCCGCCGCATCCTTGAGGAGGGCCGGCCTCTTCGCGAAGTGGCCCAAGTCTTTGGCGTCAGCGAGCGCACCGCCCGCAAGTGGCTGGCCCGCTATCGGGCGGAAGGACCAGGCGGGTTGGACAACCGCTCGTCCTGCCCGAGAACCGTTGCCAATCGAACCGGTGAGTACTGGATCAGCGTGATTGAGATGCTCCGGCGGGAGTACCGGCTCACCGCCGAGGAGATCGCCGGCAAGCTGAAGCTGGCCCGCTCCACTGTCGCAGCCTGGCTCACCCGACGTGGGCTGGGCCGCTTGGCAGCGCTCCAGCCCAAGGAGCCACCCCGACGCTATCAGCGCCAGCATCCTGGCGAACTGATCCACCTGGACATCAAGAAGCTGGCCCGCTTCGAGCGTGTGGGGCATCGCATCACGGGTGACCGGCGCAACCCCAGCACTGGCGCAGGGTACGACTGCTTTCATGTAGCCATCGATGACGCCACTCGGCTGGCCTATGTCGAGGGGTTGCAGGATGAGACCCGCCGCTCGACTACGACCTTCCTGGTCAGAGCTCTGCGCTGGTTCAGAGCGCGCGGGATCCAGGTTGAGCGGGTGATGACGGATAACGGGTCAGGGTACGTCGCGCGGCTGTTCCGCAAAGTCCTGAGGATGCTCGGGATCCGGCACATCCGCACCCGTCCTTACACGCCCAAGACGAATGGCAAGGCCGAGCGCTTTATCCAGACGCTCCTGCGCAAATGGGCCCATACGATCCCATTCAGTTCATCGGACACTCGGGCCGCTGACCTGCCGCGGTGGCTGACCTGGTACAATCAGCAGCGCCCGCATGGTAGTCTTGCCCGACGAACACCAGCTCAGACCCTCGCCGGAACAACCTGATCAGAACTCACAGAAATCGAAACCGGGAACCTTGTCCGTCGGGGAATCATATCGAAGTCTACCACTCGGAGAGAGGGTACGGGACCTATTCTGTCGAGAGCATCCAACGGCATGGCAGCACCGTTAAACTGGAAGTTTATGACTACCAGACTGGAGAGTACCAAACGTTCGAGATGGAAGACTAACCCTGTAGCTTAAGCTCGGCGTGGGAGGCTATCCCGGTCTTCCCAGGCCCTCGATTGAGGCAACTCAGCTCCGCCCATCTACGTTGTCTGGGACGTGTGCCGACTGGAGGGCTTTATGACTCACAAGGATCGCGTTGCGCTCTATAGCTGGATTGGAAAAGTTCTGGCGTCGTCCGCCATTATCGGCGGAGCCGCTTCTTCGGCCTTTGTGGTCTCAGAACCTAACTGTGGCTCAGAGGTAGGCTAAATCCGTACAGCCCGATCCACCATTCCCCGCCTGTCGCTGAGGCTGGTGGAAATGCGGCTATGCTTGGATGCTGGCCAAGCCTGAACGAGCCTACATGGAGGCACACGATGGATAAGACTCGAAAGGTTGCCGACGCTGTCCTTGCGGAGTTGGAGACGCGGCAAGGCTTCCGTGAGTGGTGGGCCAGTGTCGATCCGGAGACGCAGAACCAAATCCTGGAAGCAGTTGGAACCGCCGCTATCGAGGCCGTCGAGAACAGCGAATAGGGACGCTCAGCGTGGGGGCATATCAAGGAGCGGTTAAGCCTTAATCGAGCCCCACCGTCTTGAGCGTGCTGTCCTCGACCACCAGGACTATCGGTTGCTCTGCCTCAAGCTCCTTTAGGGTCAGATCTCGCCAGTAGCGGAGCTCGGCCGTATCCCTGCCGACCTGTTCCTCTGCGATGATAGCTTCCCAGGCAAGCCCTTGCTCGTTGGCGAGCTCGCAAGCGCGGGCCGTGATTTCCTCCTCCGTGAACCGAGGCGTGCTCATGAGGATCTCCCTATCGCGGATGGGATGATGCCAAGCAAGTGTGACGGGATGGTGATGGCCCACCGTCGCCGGCTACGATGGCCGGGCCGTCGGAATGTTGTCTCCTGGCAGTTCGGGCGGCTCTCGCGGCAAGTCAGGCCCGTCGCTGGGATTAGGATCCTCCTCCAAGGAACCTTCTAACGGCTATGTCTGTTGACATGTAGCGAACAGGTGTGTATTTATACACACCATGGACAGCCGGGATATTATAGCGGCGCTTGAGGCGGATGGCTGGCAAAGAGTGGCCCAAAAGGGCAGCCACGTACAATTCAAGCACCCTACAAAGCCTGGTCGTGTGACAGTCCCACATCCGAAACGTGACATCCCAGTAGGAACGCTCCGGAGCATAGAAAGGCAAGCGGGGCTAAAATTGAGGTGAACTATGCGTCGTCACTACATCGCTCTGATCCATAAGGAAGAAGGTAGCGACTACGGCGTGTCATTTCCTGATTTGTCGGGTTGCGTTACCGCTGGAACAACCCTTGATGAGGCGCGATCCTTTGCCGAAGAGGCATTGGCACTGCACCTTGAAGGATTGGCGGAAGATGGTGAGGCTATTCCAGAGCCATCCTCCCTAGAGGCTATTATGTGCGACCCCGAAAACCGGGAGGGCGTTGCCATTCTAGTTGCAGCTCCGCAAAACTCAGCCAAGACGGTTCGTGTGAACATCACCATGCCCGAAGATGTCTTGGAACAAGTTGACCGCTATGCAGAAAGCCACGGCTATAACCGCTCTGGCTTACTTACACAGGCGGCCAAGCGGATGATGGAAATGGAAGCAGCCTAGTATTCCGACTATCCGGCAAAATGAACCCGCTGGCGCGAGCCAGCGGGTTCATTTTGCCCTTGATGTTTTGGGCATATCTGCGGCGCGCTTTAGTACTGCAGCTGGGCATTGTGCGTTGTCTTAGACACGGAGGTGTCGCGCCATGATGCACGCAAGCGAGGCCCATCGCTGGGCCGATCGGTTGGACGATCTGTGCCCCGCATTGAGCCACGACGGCGGGCCCGGGCCTACTTGCAGGGTCTGCTCGCGCCGCTGGAGCGCATGAACGGTTGGCACCTGGCCGAAGCCGCCGGCGATCCCAACCCCGATGGCGTGCAGGATTTCCCCGCCCGCATGCACTGGGATGCCGACGCCGTGCTCGAAGACCTGCGCCTATGTGGTCGAGCATTTCGGTGATCCTGACGCCGTGCTGGTGCTCGACGAGACCGGCTTCATCAAGAAAGGCAACGCCATTCGCGAGCAGGCGCAGGAGCAAGACGTCTGGGCCAACATCCCGCCCAAGAGCAACCGCAAGGGTTCGTTTGTCTTCAGTGCGTTCCTGTACCGCTACAGAAATCTGGTGGAGCGCTTCTTCAACAAGCTCAAACAATTCCGCGGCATTGCCACGCGGTACGACAAGAACCCGGACAACTTACTAGCCGCTATCAAGCTGATCTCAGCTCGCATCTGGATCCGCAGTTATGAGCCCGCTGCCTAGATGTCAGGCATGATTGAACCCACGCTGCATCCGATCCGCATGATGTGCGCTGCACGATCGTATCCGACAGCTTACCCATGACCCTTTGAACCGAGCATGAACTTGACGATCTCGTCTCATCATTGCCTCTTGATAGGCGGTAAGGGCTTTCTGTATCAACACCAAGGTGACGCGATCATACCGTTGAGGCCATCGCAGCTTGCACCATTTCGTTCACCATTGGAGAAGGCTGTTCTCTGAGCCGACGCTGTTCGATCTGACAAACCCCTCGCATG
Organism: Microvirga sp. HBU67558; assembly: GCF_018069605.1. NCBI lineage: Bacteria > Pseudomonadati > Pseudomonadota > Alphaproteobacteria > Hyphomicrobiales > Methylobacteriaceae > Microvirga > Microvirga sp. HBU67558. Next base: position 4,304 of record NZ_JAGPUP010000434.1, read on the forward strand.
CCAAGGCTGCTTGTCAGGAACGCCTCGTCGGCGTCCAGAATGTCCTCGGCTGAGAGCCGCATCTCAACTGCGCCTAAGTCCAACATGGCCGCACGCATGACACCCGGAAGCGCTCCATCGCCGAGCGGAGGGGTCATGATCTGTCTACCCCGAACGAGAAACAGGTTAGCCGCCGTTGCCTCAGCGAGCAATCCTGCCGTGTTACAAAGAATCGCATCATCTGCTCCTCGCGCGGCGGCCTCACGCCGCGCGAGGACATTATCGAGACAGTTGAGGCTCTTAACACCTGCGAGAGGAGAATACTCGTTGCGGCGGGTGCACCTTGCCAGAACGCAACGCGCAGACGCCAGATGTGGGGCAAGGGGATACGCAGTGATCAGGATCGTCGGCTGTGGATCAGCAGGTGGAAGGATGCCCCGCGGGCCACTCCCGCGCGTGATGGTGAGGCGCAGAGACCCATCTGACAAGCTATTTGCGTCGAGTAAGGCTTGGAAAGCAGCGGTAAAATTAATCGGTGGCAGGGCGAGCCCGATCACCCGGGCGCCAGCATGAAGCCGCGCGAGATGCGCAACAAGCCTGCGCGGTTGGCCGGCCTGAACCAGGATGGTCTCAAACAATCCGTCACCGAGCATCAGTCCGCGGTCCGTCGGTACAATTCGTGCCGTTTCGACGGAGCACAGGGTGCCATTGAGCCAGACCTTCATGCTGCCCTGCCCGCGACAGCCTGGAGGAGCGGCCGGAGTTTGACCATGGCTTCCTTGAACTCTAACTCCGGACACGAATCGGCGGTAATCCCACCACCGGCCTGTGCCAGGATGGTGTCCCCTGCGCAGGTGAGGGTCCGGATGGCGATATTGCTGTCCATTGCACCGTCGAACCCAATCCACGCAATGCTCCCGCAATAGACGCCTCGAGGGGCCGACTCCAGTTCGGCAATGATCTCCATAGCGCGGATCTTTGGAGCTCCGGTGATCGACCCTCCTGGAAAGCTCGCCCGCAGGAGATCGACCAGCCCGAATTCAGGTCTGAGCTTCCCTTGCACAGCGGAGACGAGATGATGGACCGAAGCGAAAGTCTCGAGACCGCAGAGCTGCGGGACATGAATGCTGCCCAAGGTACAGACCCGGCCAAGATCATTCCGCATCAGATCAACGATCATTGTGTTTTCGGCGCGATCCTTTGCACTGTGAGTGAGCTCAAGGGCAAGCGCGGCATCACGGGTCGGATTGGGATCGCGCCTCCGGGTGCCCTTAATCGGACGGGTCTCCACGTGTCCGTCTGGGTCCAATTGGAGAAAGCGCTCCGGCGAGGCACTCGCTACACTCAATCCTGGACCACAGCGGAGAAAGGCCGCGAACGGTGACGGACTAAGGGCACGCAGCCTTCGGTAGAGCATAAAGTCATTGAGACCCTTTGGCCGTGAGGCACGATAGCGCTGGGTCAGATTGGCTTGGAAAATGTCGCCGGCGCGAATGTAGTCGATTACTTTGCTGATCGAAGCCTCAACCGTGTCGCGCGCTTGCTCATACTGCCATGTCGCGAGAGGCGACCAGTCGAGAGAGGGAATCTCTTGAGAACTGGCCTCCATCCGGGCTGCGACGGCTTTTCCCCGCTCCTCAGCACGCTGGCGCCTCGCGGCCTCAGATTTCTCAGGAACCCCGCTACTCACAACCCATGACTGACGGGTTCTGAGGTCGAACGCGACAATCACGTCGTAAAGACCTAACACCATTTCCGGAAGGTTAAGATGATCGACCGCCGGTTCGGGTAACGCTTCCAAATGGCGGCCCAGGCCATAGCCGAAAAATCCGACAGCGCCGGTGCCAAAGGGGACTGGGATCTCCCCCGCCGGGAGACGGTGAGCCGCAAGCTCGCGCTCCAGAACCGTGAAGGGATCTCCGCGGACCGGGACGCCATTGATCGTGGCCTCATCGTGCGCTGCAATGACGCGGAATGGTTCCACGGCAATATAAGCATAACGGCTTCGTTCGTCATTGGTGGAAGCGCTGTCGAGGAGCGCCGCATAGGGATCAAACGCGAATGCCTGAAATGTCACAAGTGGATCGCGAAACGGTAGTGGGAGAACGAACAGCGACATCTCTAAATGGATCCATCACATTCTTGAAGGGATTGTCTTGAGCTAATTAGCACGAGCTTCCCGGCAGATCGTTTCTGGCACCGGACCTCAGAAAATATTCATTGAGAACTTCGCCCTGTGCCCACAAAGTATTAACCGCGTTTAACGGGACCACGTGACGTTGAGAGACTGACGCAGGAACGTAAGGAGCCTCATTAACTGCGATGCATAAGCGCTCATCCGAAACAATCTCCAACCAGTGGAGGTGAGGTACACCTTCCATTCCTCTGGCAAACACAATCGCTGCTGCCCCACCAATGGAGCGCCTCGCAGGGGCGTATCAACAGCATTCACGAGAGGCAAATTACGGATGGCTGCGGGAGCCGCGCCGGATGAAATCCTCCAGAAGTGCCGCGACCAGACGATCAGATACCACCGCCTTTTTGGGCGAAGTTATCGAGGATTGCAAGCATGGGAGGTGTCCTCCAGAAGCCAAGATCCTGGGCAGTGTTTCCGCGATTGGCTGGATCCCAAACAATGCCTTGGTCACACTGATCGGTCCACCTTACTCCACAACGTGCTGCCTCAGGGTAAGTCCAAGCCAAGATCAAGGATCGGCGCGCTATGTGTGATCCAGCCGGTCGAGATCAGATCCACGCCTGAGGCTGCGATGGCAGGTACCGTCGCAACCGTAACCCGGCCGGAGGCCTCCGTGATGGCTCGCCCATTCACGCGCCGAACGGCCTCGACCAGGGTGTCTGGGCTCATGTTGTCGAGCAGAATGGCTTCAGCTCCAACCTCCAGCACCTCATCCAGCTGATCGAGAGTATCGACCTCGATCTCGATCTTGACGAGGTGACCCACACTTGCGCGCGCGCGCTCCAGCGCCGGCCGGACGCCTCCGACAAGGGCAATGTGGTTGTCCTTGATCAGAACGGCATCATCGAGCCCAAAGCGATGGTTGGCGCCTCCACCCGCCCGGACGGCATGCTTCTCGAGCGAGCGCAGTCCCGGGGTGGTCTTGCGTGTGCAGACGATCCGGGAATACCCGTGAGGCCGGACAGCGTCAACGAGAGCCGCAGTCGCTGTTGCGATCCCCGAGAGCCGGCAGAGCAGATTGAGCGCCACACGTTCCGCCGAGAGAATGCTCCGGGCCGGTCCATTTACCCGCAGAACAGCGTCTCCCCGTTCCACATGGCTGCCATCGGGGCGGTCCAAGGTGACCGTGACCGCACGGTCAATTAAGGTGAATGCCAGAAGCGCTGCATCGATGCCGGCGACCACCCCGGGTTCACGCGCCACAATAGCCCCGTGCAATCTCGCGTCGGCGGGAATGACGGCATCGGTCGTGATGTCGCCGGCCCGGCCCAGATCTTCGAGCAGTGCTGCGCGCACGATCGGCTCCACCAGCAAGCGCGATAGCGGGGCGAGGGCGTTCTGTGTGACAAGGAACGGCTTCATACGACTCTCCTAGCAGGTGCGGCTGGTTCGTTGCCGGTTTGGGCTGTGATGTGCAATGCCTGATCGAGGGTGGCCTCGGTATGCTGTTCCGGAAGCAGGTGAGGGTGATCGAGCCGCTGATGGGCGCCTCGGCTCTCGCTTCGGCTGTATGCGGCTATGGCGATCATCAGGCTGATCAGGGCGGCGTCGCGCTCACCCGTTGTACGCGCCACGTGAACCAGTGCTCGGAGGTGGCAGATCGCCCCTCTCAACCCTGCCGCATCGCGAAGCACGCCAACCTGACCGTCCATCCACGACCGGATCTGTGGGAGACGCGGACATGCCTGATCACCAGAGCCGGACGGTTGCAGAGCAAGAGGAGGTGAGGGCGACTGGCTGGCGGGCGAGCCACATGTTGCCCCCTTGATGTCATCAGCAATCCATTCGGCATAAGCCAGGGCCTCTAGGAGCGAGTTGCTCGCCAGCCGGTTCGCCCCATGGAGGCCGGTTGACGCAACCTCGCCGCACGCCCAGAGCCCTTCAACCGCGCTGCGACCCCAATGGCCCACTTTGATCCCGCCCATGTGGTAATGGGCGGCGGGGCGCACGGGGATCGGATTGGCAACCGGATCAAGACCAGCGGCGCGGCACAGTGCCGTCACGCCTGGGAACCTGCAGGTGATCCGCTCCCCAAGCACCTGGCGCGTGTCGAGGAACACGCGCTCACCGGCACAGATCTGGGCGAAGATCGCCCGGGCGACCACGTCGCGCGGTGCCAGCTCCGCCCCGGGAATGTCCTGCATGAAGCGCTCCCCGCGGCTGTTGACGAGCACCGCCCCTTCGCCGCGCAGCGCCTCGGTGGCCAGCGGCATCGGATCAAGACCGGCCGCAATGGCTGTCGGATGGAACTGAACGAACTCGAGATCGCGCAGCACCGCGCCCGCACGGGCTGCGAGCGCCAGTCCGCCGCCAATCGCACTCAAGGGGTTGGTGGTGTGCGCGTAAAGACCTCCGACCCCGCCTGTCGCCAATACCACGGCCCGGCCCGGGATTAGGTTGGGCTCATCCCTGCCTTCGAGGCCTCCCGTGGTGCAGAACACCCCGGTCACCTGACCGTTGGCATCGAGCGCCAGTTCAGTCACCCGATGACCCTCCCGGACCTCGATCCATGGGGTTTTCCTAACAACCTGGATGAGGGCCTCGAAAGCGCTTTTGCCGGTTTTGTCGCCCTCCGCATGAACGATCCGCCGACGGGAATGGGCGGCTTCCAGCCCCAGGATCAGATCCTCACCCGACGCGGTTCGATCAAATGAGGTACCCTGAGCCATCAGCCACTCGATACAGGCGGGCGCGGCGGCGGCCACCCGAGCGGCAACATCAGGATCGCTCAGACCGGCTCCCGCCCAACAGGTGTCGGCGGCGTGCAGGGCAGGGTGGTCATCGGTTCCGAGGGCTGCGGCTATCCCACCCTGCGCCAGAGGCGTGGAGGCCTGCTGCCCCAAGGGGGAGGCGACGATCAAGGTCACGGGCAGCGGTGTTAGGTGCAGGGCGGTTGCGAGCCCTGCGATGCCGCCGCCCACGACCACCACACGGTCGCGCGGATGGATGGTTTTCATGCTCGGCCCTCAGCGAACAGCGAGCATGCGCTCGACCGCCAGCCGGGCTCGCTCGGCCACTGCCGGATCGATCGTGACTTCGTGCCGGCGCTGCTCAAGAGCCTGATGAATCTTGGGCAGGGTGATGCGCTTCATGTGCGGGCACAGATTGCAGGGCCGCACAAACTCGACCTCGGGATACAGAGCCGCCACGTTGTCGCTCATCGAGCACTCGGTCACGAGGGCGACCCGGGCCGGGCGCTTCTCGCCGACGAAGTCAGCCATCCCGGCGGTCGATCCGGCATAGTCCGCCTCGGCAATGACCTCCGGCGGCGCCTCCGGATGGGCCAGCACCACGACATCTGGGTAGCTTTCGCGCACGGCTCGGATGTCCTCAGGGGTGAAGCGCTCGTGGACCTCGCAGTGCCCTGCCCATGTGATGATCTCAATCCCGGGCACTTGGGCGGCCGTGTTCTGGGCCAGGAACTCGTCCGGCAGCATGATCACTCGATCAACGCCGAGGGACTCAATGACCTTCTTGGCATTGCCTGAGGTACAGCAGATGTCCGACTCGGCCTTCACGGCGGCAGACGTGTTCACATAGGTGACCACGGGCACGCCCGGATACCGCGCCCGCAGCTGACGCACATCCTCGGCCGTGATCGACTCAGCGAGTGAACATCCGGCCTCGGCGTCCGGGATGAGCACCGTCTTGTCGGGGTTCAGGAGTTTGGCGGTTTCCGCCATGAAATGCACGCCAGCGAGCACGATCACGTCAGCGTCCGTGTTCACCGCCTCACGAGCCAGAGCCAGGCTGTCGCCGACGATGTCGGCCACCGTATGGAAGATCTCTGGTGTCTGATAGTTGTGGGCCAGAATGACCGCGTTATGCTGACGCTTGAGCGCCAAGATGGCCTCAATGTCACTGGCGAACACGGGCCATTCCAGGGCCGGGACATGGTTTCGGACACGCGCGTAGAGCTCAGGCAGGGGCAGGGATACGGACGCAAACGAAGCAGCACTGGCCATGGCAGCCTCCTATGCTCGCTGTGAGCATTAGTGGGTCACATTAATACTCATACTGAGCATTACTGATGCGTAAGAAAACCGGCTTTGTAGCCAGCGCATGACTTATGCTAGGCGCGAGTATAAGTCATCGTCAACCCACAATCTGCGGCAACAGTGCTTCATCTTAGGCGGGGCAGGCGTACGCCGGGCGCCGGACGCTCTACCAGCACCTCTCGCCGGAAGCGCACCAGCCGGGCCGGGCGCCCACCTGTCTCGGCCGAAATCTCGCCTGTTTCCTCCACCAGCCCCTGCATCTCGATCAGGCGGCGGAAGTTCTGCTTGTGCAGCCGGACACCGGACAATGCCTCCACCGTCTTCTGAAGGTCGAGCAGGGTGAAGGAGGCCGGCATGAGCTCGAAGATGACGGGCCGGTACTTGATCTTGCCGCGCAGGCGGCCGATGGCCGTGGCCAGGATCCGCCGATGGTCGAGCGCCATCCACTGTCCAGGTGCGAACCGCATCTTGGCGGAGCCAGATGGCTGTGCGTCGCGGAAGGCCTCAGCTACCAGACCCGCCTCGAACAGGAGTTCATACCGCTCCAGCACCCGTTCATCGGTCCATGTCCCGGATTCAAAGCCAAATGTGAGTTCGATCCGTTCCTCACGAAAGGTTCTGAGAGCCTTCCCACCCGAACGGGCCCACGCCTCCAGGGCTGGTTCGATGACCTTGAGCGCCTGTGGACGACCCTCACGCCAGTCCTCCCACGGAAGATAGTTGTACCAATTGCGCCAGGCGGCATGGACCAGCCCGGCCGGCCGCGCCTCCCGCACGAGGGCGAGATAGGCAATCGATAGGGCATGCCCGGTCCCGGGCACATCGGCTTCGGTCCGGTCGCGGTCGCCAAAGGTATAGAGCTGCTCGACGTAGCCGAGTGTCAACTGTGTCTGCTCGGCCACCCACGTCCGCAAGCCCATTTCCAGGGTGCGATGCTGCGATTGCAACGGCCCGGACGGCAGCCCCTCCAGCTGGTCGACCCGGACGGCGAGGACCCGCGGCTCGTCCGGCGTGGCCGCCATGATCACGGCGCTGAGATCGACGGTCGGGGCAAGATAACGCTGCTTGAGGGTCTTAGGGCGCCGGGTGGTCGGGGCAGAAGGCATGGAAACTCAAAAGCTACAGGGTCTGGGTCAGAATGGTGGAAGTCTTTGTGCCTCCTGTCGAGGGCTTTATTACAGAGGCAAGACTAAGGACCTAGATAAAGGCTGTTTTGCTGGGTACCGCCCAAAAATCGAATCTGCCATGGAAGCCCATCGGCACGATCGGGTGCCCAGCTGGGCAGTATGCCCGCCCGGCCATCCATTGCTCCTCACCTGATCTTTTGAATTGTGCCCTGATGAAGCGACTTGTCTCTCACCGGCCG
>NZ_JAGPUP010000435.1:0-12502 GCF_018069605.1 Microvirga sp. HBU67558
TTCGCGCAGGCACTCCGGGAGCAAACAGCCGGTTCGCTGCGGATTGCTGCGATGCCAGCACTTGCTGGAAGTATCCTGACCCGGTTCGCCGCCCAGTTTTCCACTCGTAGGCCGGGCGTCCATATCTCAATCAGCGGGGTGCCGTCTCATCTCGTGATCGACGCGGTTGCAAGTGGTCAGGCTGATTTCGGATATGCGGATGGCCCGCTTGACCGGATTGGAATGGAGGCCGAGGCTATCCCAGTGGCTGCGGTCGTGATCATGCCAAAAGATCACCGTCTGGCGCGGCGTGACTGCATCACGCCGGCTGATCTTGAGGGTGAGCGTTTCGTAGGGATCGGTCGGGGCACCCTCTTCCGATCCAGGATCGACACGGCTCTTGCAGGAATCCCACGAACGGTCTCGCTCGAAACGCCTCTATCCCACATTGCCTGTCTTCTTGTGGCCGAGGGGGGCGGCATCAGCCTCGTGGATCCCTATTCAGCAGCGGAGTTTTTCGACAAGGGCATCGTTGCAAAACCATTCACCCCCTTCATCGACGCTGGGTTCGTTGCCCTGCGCTCGCCCCAGCACCCAGCTTCGGCATTGGCGACAACGTTTATGCGGGGATTTCGAAAGCATGTTGGCAGTTGGACGACGTCATGATGCTGCTACGCAGCATACTTAAGTCCCAAGCTTGAAGGGTCCGACGTCGCATGATCAAAAGGTCGAAGCGCAGATCGAGCTCGGTTCAGATTGCGCTGCAGGGCAGTGTCAGTAAAAATCTTCTCAAGCAACATTTATGTAATGAGTGAGCCAAATGCCAGGGCTGCAGAGCGGAGCGATCAAATATTATCGTAGCATCAAGAATCCAGGGATGAACACATTTGGACATTGCTCAGTGTTGCCAATTTAAGTTTGCGCCTACAGACAAACCACGCTGAACAAAAACTATGGAACCTAAAATGCTGGATTTTTTGTATAGCAATCTGCCTTGGCGCCTCCAGGGTACAAGCATAATAAAGCCTACATCTGCCGCCGACCTCATTTCAAGCTTGCGACCATGCCAGGGGCGGCGCCTCCGCCGATTTTGTCAGCTGGTGTGGACTTGCGATATCCAAATCAGGTAACGGTGCCGGTCATACACCGCTGAGGGATAAGCCCGGGGGGACTATTGAACTAGAGGGGCTTGTCATGAACTTAGAGAATGGCCTGCCAGAACCCCAACGGCTCTTTGCCTTTCTGGCAGTTGCCACCGCCCTCACGATGGCAGTACTTGACACCTCGCTCGTGAACGTTGCCTTACCGATCGTCGCACAGGATCTCGCTGTCGATCCAGCAACTGCCATTTGGGCGGTGAACGCGTACCAGATTGCCGTAACGATTTCGTTGCTGCCGCTAGCAGCTTTGGGAGATAGCCTCGGTTACAAGCGGGTCTATTGTGCCGGACTCGCAGTCTTCGTTGCTGCCTCACTGGGATGCGCTGTCTCTACGTCCTTTCCTATGATGATCGCGAGCCGAGTTCTGCAGGGGCTCGGAGCGGCCGGCATCATGAGTGTCAATCCTGCGCTGGTCCGCTTCATTTATCCCCACAATCTTCTCGGACGAGGACTTGGCAGAAATGCGCTAGTCGTAGGGGTCTCCTCCGCGGCGGGCCCAACAGTGGCTGCGGCGGTCCTGTCCCTTGCCTCCTGGCCATGGCTTTTTCTTATCAATGTGCCGCTCGGGGTTCTTGCTCTTATCATCTCCACGCGCACTTTGCCGGTGACACCACGCACATCCAGACGCTTCGATTGGATTGGTGCTGCACTCAACGCCCTTACACTCAGCCTCCTCATCATAGGCATTAACAGCCTGAAAGATGGTCCGTCCCCGACATATTCGGCTCTTTTATTGGGAGCGGCCGTTGGTGTCGGATACGTGTTCGTCCGATACCAGATCGCACATCCGGCGCCTCTTCTGCCCTTGGACTTGCTCCGGGTGCCGGTGTTTGCCCTGTCTATGATGACGTCGATTTGTTCCTTTGGGGCTCAGACGCTCGCCTATGTGTCGCTTCCATTCTACTTTCATGATGTCCTCGGTCGAACCGTGACGGAGACGGGTCTCTTGATGACCCCCTTTCCGTTAGCTGTCGCTGTGGCCGCTCCCATCTCTGGTCGGTTGGCCGACTGCTACTCACCGGGAATGCTTGGCGGTCTCGGGCTTGCCATTCTCGCTACCGGACTTGCTTCGCTGGCGGTGCTCTCACCACTAGCATCGACAGGTGATCTCGTGTGGCGTCTGTCCCTGTGTGGCTTGGGATTCGGCTTGTTCCAGTCACCTAACAACAAGATAATTCTTTCAACTGCGCCACGAGAACGGAGTGGTGGAGCCGGTGGCATGCTATCGACTGCGCGGCTCTTGGGTCAGTCTGTGGGCGCGGCGTTGGTGGCGGTTCTGTTTGGGCTCATGCCACACAACCCAACGTCTGCCGCATTGTGGCTCGCAACTCTGCTATCGGCTATGGGCTGTGTTGCGAGCACCTTACGGACCTTTGGCAGCCGCAGGACAACTAATGATTGAACATTGACTTAACTCAAGACGAGTTACGTGGATCGCTCTGCTATCCTGGCCCATGTCCTGAAGAGGCTCGCGGTCGAACCCACTACTGTTACTCAGCCTGTTGCAGTTGCATCGCTGCATAATGCGCAAATCATGTATGGTCGAGACAATACGCTCAGACTAGAACGCTCCAGTTGGCCATGCGACCGTAGAAACTCCAGAGCAGATACCTTGTCCCATTCGCTCACGTGCCAGCGGCCAACGCAATTGAATCTGCAACCTTCTCATAGCGGTCAGATAGAGTGGCGGTGGCAACGCGCAAATGGTATGTTGGTAGCATGGAGAACTTGGCGCCAGGGTGGACTGCAATACCGTGGGCGGCAAGCGTCACCATCGCGAAGGGCTCTGATGATACGGGAACCCATGCGCACAGACCCGTACCATGCATGGCCTCTACCCCTCTTTGCTGTAAAGCGGTGACCAGATTAGTGCGCCGTTCTTGGTAGACCATTCGGGCATGGTCAACCAAGTCTTGTGTCGCCGGATCGCGCAGCAGCCAAGCCGTGGCAGCCTGCAGAATACGGCTCGTCCAGCCTGCACTAAAGCTGCGATAGGATTGAATTTGATCGACGATTGCCCGAGAGCTGGAGAGAACAGCAAGTCGCAGGTCAGGTCCATGGGTCTTCGAAAAGGAGAGAATGTGGATCACCCGGTCCGGAAAGTGGCCGCCCATGGAATGTCGTGGCGCGGCGGAGATGTCTCCGATTCCATCATCCTCGACGATAAGCGTATCAGTGCCCTGCAGAACCCGCGCGAGACCTTCCAAGCGCCCTCGGCTGACGCTCTGACCAGTAACCGAATGCAACCGTGGCTGGAAGATAAAGGCGACGGGCCTGAGTTTCATGGCTGACTCAAGGGATGACGGCAAAGGTCCTTCGCTGTCGCACTCAACTGGCAGGATACGAACGCCGCGATCCTCCAGAATGTCGAGGAGGCGCATGCCAGTTGGGTTTTCGAGCGCGACCGTTGCACCTGGCGGCACGAGAGCATGGACCAGCGTATAAACCGCATTGTACCCTCCATTTGTGGCCAAGAACGCTTCCGGCTCATAAGGCCAGATGTTCCTGACCGCCTCCTCCAGTTCCGGTAAGATGCGGCTGCGCTCATAGCTGTTGAGGTTTTCTGCTGAGGCACCATAGGCCATCGCGTTCGCAAGCGGCGGCAACAGGCGAACATCCGGGACAGCTGCGGTCAAGTTTAGGATGCCTTCGCCGTAATTGCCGGAGCTTGCCAAGCGTTGCGGCTGGGCGACGAAGCGATCACCGCTGACCCACGTACCATTTCGTCCTCGCCCGCTGATGATCTTCTGGCGCCGCAGTTCGCTCCAAGCTTCCGAAATGGTCGCAGGGCTGATCCCGAGCGCGAAAGCGAGATCACGTATCGGCGGTAACTTAGTACCGACCGGCAATGCACCAGCGCGGATCAATGCTCTTGTTTCGATGGCAATCCCACGAATTGTCCGGTTCGTCAGCTGCTCGGCAAACCAAGCTGCGTCTCTGCTTTCGTCCATACGGCACCAAATTTAATGTTCAGTAACGTAAAAGGGTTTGATCAATTCGATATGAACATTTTAACTGCAAGGAACACAAGTTTGTTGCGAGTGATTGCTGATGCCGCTAACCCTCCGACTTGCCCTTCGTGACTGGGATTACATGACGCCCCTGGTTCTGGGCGACGTTCAGTCCCCTCGCCTCGATATCAAAGTCGATCGTGTTGGCACTCTCATTTCCAACGTTGGGCATGATCCGGCGTATGATGCAGCAGAGATGTCCTTCAGCCGCTACGCGCAATTGCGACACGACGGCGATGACAGCGTAGTCGGCATACCGAACTTCATCATGCGTGGCTTTCGTCACCGCTGTATCATTACACTGAAGGAGAGCTCAATCCGTCAGTTGTCGGACCTCGCCGGCAAGAAGATCGGCGTGACCGGCTGGAGAGATTCCGGCAATACCTGGACCCGCGCTGCTATCCGCCGCGAAGGCGTCGAAGTCGACGATGCTATGTGGTACGCAGGTCGGCTGACAGAGGCTCACCCGATCACGGATCGGCTCGACGGCTTTGGTCGGCCAGGCCGTATCGAAGCTGCACCCGGCGAACAGCCCATGGTCGATCTTCTAAAGAATGGTGGTCTGAACGCAATCTTCACTCCGTTCATGCCGCCAGGGTTCTTCGATCAGGCCTCCCCGTTCCGTCAGGTCCTTGACGACTTCAGGGCCGCCGAGGTCGCTTACTTCCACGAGGTCGGCTATGTGCCGGGCATGCACCTGATCGGCTTCAAGGCCCAGATTGTGCAGGAGCATCCGTGGGTCGTGGACGAACTCAGCGAACTGATTGATGCATCTCAGCGCATGTGGCTGCAGAAGCGGGAGAAGTATGCCGACACGACGCCCTGGATGATCGACGAGCTACGCCGTTGCGCCGCCGATTTGCCGCCATCCTGGAATATCAGCGGGCTTGAGGCGAACGAGACTATGATCTCAGACTTCGCCAACGAACTTTATGCGCAGAAAATCCTGCCTCGCCGGCTTACGCCCGCTGAACTCTTCCCTAGCAAGTAAAGAGTAGCCTTTAGTAAGTCTTGCCCAAGATTATAAGCGCTTTCGTAGAACTTAAATTAGGGAACACGACATGTATCTGAAACTCATTGCTTCCGCTGCCTTCGCCAGCCTTGTTCTGGCAAGCCCTCTCCGCGCGCAGGATGCAACAATCCCGAAACAGACTGTGAATGAGCAACTGCGGGCGCGCCTGCCTGAGAACATCCGCGCCGAAGGCAAGATGATCTCAGTCAACAATGGCTCATTCCCTCCGTATGAAATCGTCACCGGAACGGAGATGACCGGTGCAAGCGACGATCTGACGGAAGCAATAGGTCAGCTCCTCGGCGTCAAGATTGAACATGCCACAGTCGGCGGTCTTCCGGCATTGCTCACTGGTGTGAACTCTGGACGTTACCAATTTGCCTTCGGCCCGGTCGGCGATTTCAAGAGCCGCGAGGAAGCCAACGATTTCGTTGATTGGGTTCAAGAGTTCGTTGTCTTTGCGGTCCAAAAGGGTAATCCCAAGGGTATCACCTCGCTTGATACTGCGTGCGGCAATCGCATCGCTGTCATGGCCGGCGGCTCGGCCGAGCGAGTAATTCAAGTCCAAGCAGAAAAGTGCAAGACCGAGGGCAAGGAACCCATCGTGGTTCAGTCTTACACGGATCAGCCGAGCTCGATCCTTGCCGTGCGCTCGAAGCGCGCAGAAGCCTTCTTTTCCTCCCAGGCGCCGCTCACTTATTTTGTGTCTCAGGCGAATGGTCAGCTCGAATTGACAGGTGTCGGCCAGAAGAATGGGTTTGAGAACCTTTATCAGGGCGCAGTCGTGCCGAAGGGTTCGCCGCTCGGGCCGCTGCTCCTCGACGCCATCAAAGTGCTGATGGAGAATGGCACCTATGCCGCGATTATGAAGAAGTGGGGCCTTGAGAACAACATGATCAAGGAGCCAGGCATCAATCTTGGTGGAACTCTCCCGCAATGAGCCAACTTCATCTGACCAGCGCATCGCCTTCCAGCGATGCGAACATCCGGGACGTGGCGACCGCCCACGTTCCCTTCCGTACAGGCCGGTTGATTCTCTGGGCGGTCATCCTCCTCGTTGCGTTGAACTTTGCTTGGATTGTCGCCAATAACGAGAACTTCGGCTGGCCAGTCGTCGCAGCCTATCTCTTCGATCCGACGGTCATTAGCGGTCTCTACGTCAGCCTCTGGCTTACTGTTATCGCCATGGTGCTTGGAACGATCCTTGGCTTGGTGCTGGCCATCGCCCGCATGTCAAAGGACAGGCTTGCTAGTTCGTCCGCGGGGCTTTTCATCTGGTTCTTCCGCGGTACGCCGCTGCTCGTGCAGCTGATCTTCTGGTACAATCTCTCGACGCTGTTCCCGCAGCTTTCGATCACGATCCCCTTCGGCCCGACGCTGGCAAGCTGGGATACGAATTCAGTGATCACACCAATAACGGCTGCGATCGTCGGACTTGCGCTTAACGAAGCAGCCTATATGGCGGAAATCATCCGCGGTGGCCTTCTTTCCGTAGACCGGGGCCAAGCCGAAACGGCGGAAGCCTTCGGCATGACGAGGGGCAGGGCTTTGTGGCGTATCATCATTCCGCAGGCCATGCGGTCTATCGTTCCGCCGACCGGCAACCAGCTGATCAGCATGATCAAGGCGACCTCGCTCGTCAGCGTAATCGCCATGGCTGATCTGCTCTACTCCGTGCAGTCGATCTACAATCGTACCTTCGAGATCATCCCGATGCTGCTCGTTGCAGTCATCTGGTATCTGTTCATCACCTCAATCCTCAACGTCGGGCAGAGCTATATTGAGGCATATTACGGCCGCGGCGAACGCCAGAACGGAGCTGATGCAAAGCCAGTAGATGCCGGAGCAGCTGTGGAGGCAAACCATTGAACGCTGTTCAAACCATGAAGCCCCTCGTTCGGGCACGCAACGTCCATAAATCCTTCGATCATCTCGAGGTTCTCAAAGGCATAGACCTTGACATTATGCCGGGAGAGGTCGTGGTGATCCTTGGGCCCTCCGGTTCGGGGAAATCAACCTTCCTGCGATGCATCAACCACCTGGAAGCCATTCACAAAGGCCTGATCGAAGTCGACGGCGAGCAAATCGGTTATCGCGTTCGCAACAATCGCTTGGAAAAGCTGTCTGCGAATGCCATTGCCCGTCAGCGCCGGAAAATCGGCATGGTGTTCCAGCAGTTCAACCTCTACCCGCACATGACGGTGCTGCAGAACATCATTGAGGCACCTGTGGGAGTTCACGGTGAAAGCCGCAAGGAAGCATCCCAGAATGCCATGAAGCTTCTCGAGCGCGTCGGCTTGCTGGAAAAAGCGAACAACTATCCTCGTCAGCTTTCTGGTGGCCAGCAGCAGCGGGTTGCGATTGCTCGCGCTCTGGCCATCAAGCCGAAACTGATGTTGTTTGATGAGCCGACATCAGCGCTGGATCCCGAGTTGGTTGGTGAGGTTCTGGCAACGATGCGTGACCTTGCCAAGCAGGGTTTGACCATGATCGTCGTCACCCACGAGATCAGCTTTGCCCGTGAGGCCGCGGACCGGGTGGTGTTCATGGATGGTGGGAAGATTGTCGAGATGGGCGATCCGGAGGATGTGATCGGCAATCCGCAGCACCCGCGCACACAGGCTTTCCTATCGCGCTTCCTCTGAAAATTAGTAACCAGCCTCCCGGCCTTGAAGCCAATCCTTCGGCCGCCATTCGGATGAATCTCATGCTCAACGACAACATTTTTGCCCGCGTGTCGGATTTCGATGCGATGGAAGCAGAACTGGCGGGCATCCGCCAGCATCTTCACGCCAATCCGGAGCTCTCCTTCGAGGAGGCTGAAACGGCACGCTTTGTTGCCGAGAAGCTTGAGAGCTGGGGCTATGAGGTGACCCGCAACGTCGGCGGCCACGGCGTCGTTGCGCGCCTGAGCGCGGGAAATGGAAAGAAGGGTATTGCCATTCGCGCCGACATGGATGCTCTTCCAATTTCCGAAGAGACGGGCCTTGCCTATGCGAGCAAGAGCCTTGGTAGGATGCATGCCTGCGGCCATGATGGGCATACGACTGTGCTTCTGGGTGCGGCTGAGTATCTTGCTCGCACCCGTCGTTTCAGCGGCACTGTAACGCTGATTTTCCAGCCTGCCGAAGAGGCCGGCAAGATCAGCGGCGCTCAAGCGATGATCGCTGATGGCCTGTTCGAGCGCTTTCCCTTCGATGCGATCTTCGGTCTGCATAACCATCCCGGTGCACCAGAGGGCAATATCCTTCTGCGCTCCGGTCCGATGATGGCCTCGTCCGATACCGTTAACATCACCATCAGGGGTATTGGCGGTCACGCCTCGCGCCCTCATCTTACCGTCGATCCTGTGGTGATTGCGTGTAATCTTGTTGTCTCGCTGCAGACTATCGTGTCCCGGAATGTTGACCCGACCCAAACTGCGGTCGTCACCGTCGGGACGATCCATGCGGGCAATGCCGTCAACGTCATTCCGGAATATGCAAAGCTCGCCCTCAGCGTCCGCTCGTTCGAACCGAAGATCCGTGACCTTCTCCAGGAACGCATCATCAAATTGACTCAGTCTGTCGTCGATGGTTATGGCGCCACCGTTGAGATCGACTACGAGCGTGGTTACCCGGTTGTCGTCAACTCTGAGGCCGAGACGACGTTCGCCCGTGTCGTGGCAGAGGAACTCATCGGGATGGAAAGAGTCTCGACCTGCCACCTTATCCCGGGAAGTGAGGATTTCGCTTACTTCCTTGAACATAAGCCAGGAAGTTTCCTGCGCCTCGGCAACGGCATGAATTCCGCTATTCTTCATAGCTCAAAATACGATTTTGCCGACGGAAGTCTGACTACAGGATCTGCACTTTGGGCTCGCTTGGTGGAGCGTTACCTCGATCAGTAATCTGTTCGGCGGTTTCCCGCTCACGGCTAGAGCCTTTTCCGGCTATTTTGACTCAGAGGGATTCCGCTCCGAAGTCTGATGCGTCGGTGACCAGCCGACTGTCGCACACAATTACGCCTAGGAGGGCACCGCTGCATTAACCTTGACGGGATAACGAGGGGTGGTTCGTCAAGGAGCCGCCCTGTTGTCTCTGTTGAAGCGCTGCCGCTTTCCGGTCGCGACCATCCTGCTGTGCATGCGGTGGTACTGCAAGTATAGGATCGGCTACCGCGATCTGGCTGAAATGATGTCAGAGCGTGGCGTCGCCGTTGACCCCTCCACGATCTTTCGCTGGGTTCAGCGCTATGCCCCAGAGATCGAGCTGGCCTGCTGCCACAAACGGGCCTTCATCAGTAATGGCCTGACGGATGCGTGCCGCGCATCGCAAGTGCCAAGGTCGCCTCTTTTGTGGCAACGCGCTGTCGCGCGGGTCATCAGATCCCACACCTAAAGTCGAAAAGCTTTTCGACCAGCCTTTTGTTAAGACGCATCAACGGCTGGTTTGGACCAGACAAGAAAAAGCCGGGCGCGAAGCCCGGCAAAGCTAAGGTCCGACAAATCAGTCAAAACCTTCCAGAGGGAACGGCCGATGCGACAGCGCCGGGAGGGAGAAAGCGCTGCCGCGTTGAAATCAGCCACCGCTCATATCGGCGGCATCGCGCCGCTTTGCAATGCAACATGCCTCATGAAGGGGCTGCGCTGAGAACATGGCTTGGCTATCGGTCTTGGATGGCATTCCTCCCATCAGGGACATCGCGCGCCTTGCTGAGTTACACAAGAACAGTGTGCTGACGGATGAGGAGTTTGCCGCCAAGAAAGCAGAGTTGCTGGCCCGCATCTAAGGACGAGGGTCAGCTCACCGTTACGTTCAGCCGCAGATCCGCTATACCTCAATTAGGGACGACCAGGGAATCTGGTCCTGTCGCGATTTCCGGGCCACAGACACAGAGAAGGTGCCAGAGCGAACGGTAGGCTATCATGCAGCGAGCCGCGCGAATTGCTTCGGAAGGTTTCCTGCGGATCAAGTATTTGACGCCGCCGCACCGGCACATAGAAATCTGCGATGGCGATCGTCTCCCTCTTCATCATCGCGGCGGCTCCGGTCTCCCGTCATGATGATCAAAGCTTATGCGCCGCAGATCGGCTTGCCCAGGAACATGCGGTCGCACACTGCGTTGCCCGAGAAGGCCAGCTTGGCAGGAACGTGGCGTAGCTGTGCTGGGCCTCCTCACACGGAGACGTCTCATGAGCAAACTCACAGCAGTGATGGGCTTTCTCTTCCTGGCTGTTCCCTCGGCCTGGGCGCAGACCCCTGCCCCCTCCCCGGCGCCCGGCGCTCCTCCCGCGGCAACAGGTGGAGGGATCGCAGACTACTGGTGGATCATTCTGCTGGTGATCATTGTCGCGGCCGCGATCTGGTACTTCTCCCGCAGCCGCAGGGGCGTGTAACCGAGCATCCGGCAGGAACGGGCCCATGGCATCAGGCGTTAATCTGCAGCCCTTTTGATGCTCCTGACGGTCCTATCGACACGAACCCGGCTCCGCGCCGGGTTCTTTTTGACCTGGGCTGACATCAGCGAGCACCTCACCCGTTTTCTGACGTGCCCGGACGCATGAGGAGCAGGGCCCACGTGCTGATCATTGGGGCGTTTCAGGCGACATAGGAGCCGTATCGGTTGGAGTCCCTGCTCCAGAGGACTCCTGGGCACCCTGTGGCGTGCCAAGCTGCTGCCTTACCCCAGCCAGCTGGCTCTGAGCATCAGCAAGGTCCTGACGAGTGGCCTGAAGCCGCCCTTCCAGTTCTGCAACCTCTCGGTTGCGGGCGGCCAAGTCATCCGTTGCCCTCGCCAATTGGGCCTGAAGATCAGCCCGTTGCTGAGTTGCCTGGTTCTGGAGTTCAGCCTGCTCCCTTGTCAGACGCTCTCGCTCCGAGCGGAGGGTGGTCAGCTCTGCCTGAGTGGACGCTTGTGCCTCGCGCGCCTGCTGGAGGCGTTGCTCGACCTCCGTGAGCTCTGATCTCCTTGACGCCACATCCTGGGTGGCTTGGGATACCATCTCACGAGCTGCTGCTTCTTCCCGTTGGGCCTCCTCCAACCGGCGGCTCACATCGGTCATTTCCTGCCTGCGTGTCGCGAGCGTCTGCTCACCTGTGGCAATCTCCTCTTTCACAGAAGCCAGCCGTTGCTCTGCCTGCTGGAGCTGGTTCTGGATCTCCGGCAGGCGCTGCGACAGTGCCGACACATTGCGGTTCAGCTCGGCTGCATTTTGCTCGTTGGCTTGCAGCGCTTTCTGAGCAGTGGCGGTCTGGGTCTGAACCTCTGTTCGGGCCTGGGTGAGCTGCGTCAGTTGCTGTTGTTGCGTCTGCAGGTCCTGCAGAGTGCCGGTGAGCTGCGCTTGGGCCTGCTCGCGCGCCTGCGTGACTTGGGCCAGCTGTTGCTGGGTTGTCTGGAGCGACTGCTGCAGGGTCCCGAGCTGAGCCTGAAGCTGATCACGGGATTGGGCGGTCTGCGCGAGTTGCTGCTGCGACGTCTGTGCCGTTTGCTGCAGGGTTGCAACTTGCGCCTGGGCCTGCTCTCGAACTTGCGCGACTTGGGCCAGCTGCTGCTCCGCACCGGCGACCCTGGCCTGCAAGTCTGCCAGAGTTCCTCCGGTGCGCTGCTGCTCATCGAGCTGCCGTCGCAGGGTGCCTTCAGTCTGCTGAAGGCGGATCAGTTCCGTTTGGGCTTTCTGCCGCTGGTCGGAGGAAGAGAGCCCAACGCCAAGGGCTAGAAGCCAGCCCAGAATGGCAGCCCCAGCCAATGCCAAAGTTACGGGCCGCTTTAGCTCGGAACGGTAATCGATGGGCATTATGATCCTCCTGCACGCGGGCTGCTCGTTCTAACGCAGGACTGTTGCAAGCGTTGCCGGCGTCCGCAGGTCGTTTGCCTGAGCCTATGCGACCTGGCCATGGCCGCTCCTTAGACAAAGCGCTGCACGGAACGCCCGCATGCCCCAATCGCCGCAGGATATCCGCGCAGCCTTGCCCGATGCCTTCGACCTGCAGCGGCAGGTGGATGCCGTAGGTTGCCTCATGCCGCCGCATCTCGCACTGGGGCACCCGCCTGATGACTTGATCAAGACACTGACGCACGCGCTGCACCCGCGAGGACGCGGGATTCCATGCCTGCCAGATGCTCGAGGCCGCGGTACGCCAGTTCGGGGTACAGGCCGGTACTCGCCAGGGCGGGCATGTCCTGATCGGGGTTAGCCGCTACCTGGCGGCTCATTCACCGACCGAGCGGGATTCTTTTAAAACCGCTGACATTGCCCGCCTGCTCCCGGCGACGGGGCACAGCTTTATGTTGCGTTGACCCCGTTGAGCGGCATAGCCCGCCTGGTGAGATAGCCTACGAGCTCATGACGCCCCAGGCAA
>NZ_JAGPUP010000436.1:0-12785 GCF_018069605.1 Microvirga sp. HBU67558
ATCGTTCATGGGCATTCTCTGCCTTGCCGCTACACTCGATTGGATCAAGCGATGACACGCCCTAGAAGGCGTCGTTCCTTGCAATTCACTCTACGACCGGGACCAAAAGCGAAGGCATGAGGTCGGACAATGCAACTGAGTTCCGCGGCATGCATCCGTGACATGACACACCAGCCAATTCTGGTAAGGTGCCCATCCACAGGGGGCCTTGAGAAGTGACGACCAACTTTGAGGCGGATCTTGCCGCCATCGACCGGATCCAGGCTGTCCCAACCATTCTGGAAGTCATTTGCCGCACCACCGGTATGGGCTTCGCGGCGGTGGCTCGGGTGAGCGAGGACCGCTGGATTGCCTGTGCCGTGCGCGACAACATCCAGTTCGGCCTCCGGCCCGGCGGCGAGCTGAAGCTCGAGACCACGATCTGCCATGAGATCCGTCAGGCTGGGACAGAGGTGGTCATCGACCATGTGGCCGAGGATCCGACCTACTGTCGCCATCACACCCCTGCCATGTACGGCTTCCAAAGCTACATCTCGATGCCGGTTGTCCTTGCGGATGGCACCTTCTTCGGCACTCTGTGCGCCATTGATCCCCGTCCGGCACGGCTGAACAACCCTGAGACCATCGGCATGTTCAAGCTGTTCGCCGAGCTGATCGGCTTTCATCTGAGTGCCGGCGAGCGCCTGACCGCCAGTGAGGCTGACTTGGCCACGAGCGAGGCGGACCTTCTGGATGAGCGCAGGACCTCCGAGCTACGGGAGCAGTTCATCGCAGTGCTGGGCCACGACCTGCGCAATCCGCTCGCCTCGATCGATGCCGGAGCAAAGATGCTTCGACGAGAGTCTCTGAGCCCGGAGGGGAGCACCATCGTCGGCCTGATCCAGAACAGCGTCGGACGCATGGCCGAGTTGATCGACAATGTGCTCGACTTTGCCCATGGCCGCCTGGGAAGTGGCCTTACCCTGGAGCGGGACGCCCACGTACCGCTGGGAGAAGTGCTGGAGCAGGTCGTCGATGAGCTGCGGGCAGCCTGGCCCGAGCGGCGGATCGACACGCATTTGAATGTGACCAAGACTGTGAGCTGCGACCGTGCTCGCATGGCGCAGTTGCTGTCGAACCTGGTGGCGAACGCCCTGACCCACGGTGCGAGTGAAAAACCCATCGTGGTTCGTGCCGCAACCCTGGATGGTAGCTTCGAGCTCTCGGTCGCCAACCAGGGCGAGCCGATTCCCCCCGCTACCTTGAAGCGCCTGTTCCAACCCTTCTTCCGCGTGGCGGCGCGCCCGAGCCAGCAGGGACTAGGGCTGGGCCTCTACATTGCCTGCGAGATTGCCCGCGCTCATGGTGGATCACTCGATGTGACCTCCGATCAGGAAGAGACACGTTTTACTTTCAAGATGCCGCTCGTCCAGGGGTTCTGAGGAACTCGTCCGGCTCGTGGGTGTGCGACAAGGGAATGTCCGCACAGGGTCACCCTCTGCCAATCCCCTGACTTCAGGAACGTCCGGTGTTCCTCGCGAGAGCAGACTTTGGGTCTACTTCCGAGAGGTGCCACGAACAGACCTTCATGCCATAGCCGATTGAACGAAGTTGGCATCTCGCACCTTCCATCGAGAGTGCCAGATCGCCGACAGAATTTGCGGTGAAGCCAGTTCCTCAGCCTTCTTCGGCAGAGCCGATCTTCGTGCGGTTCCGTCCTTCGGCCTTGGCGGTGTACAGGGCCCGATCCGCTCGGCGGAGGATCGAACTGCGGTCATCGTCCGGCAGGGCCTCTGCCACACCTGCACTGAAGGTAGAAGGCAGTTCGAGCCCATTGTGCTTCAGCGTCGCCGCAGGAAAGCCGTCCCGAATGCGCTCGATAATTCGCACGGCATGGTCAAGCCGAACCTCGGGCAGCAGCAGCAGGAACTCCTCCCCGCCCGTCCGACCCAGGTGATCCTGCGCCCGCACCCTCGCTTGGCAGGACCGTGCAAAATGCTCGAGGACCGCATCACCCGCCTCGTGCCCATGCGTATCGTTGATGACTTTGAAGTGATCAATGTCGAGCACGGCGATGCATAACCCAGCTCCGGTTGCCTCGCTGGCGGCGAGGACTGCATCAAGCAGCCCCAGGATATGGCGGTGGTTTGGCAATCCTGTGAGCTGATCGGTCTGGGATGCTTTGAGCGCCGCCTCATGGGCTTGACGCAAGGACTTCTCATTGTTCTTCAAGGCCGTGATGTCAGCCCCCACGGACAGGATCCAGCCGTTCGGAAGGATCGTATGATCAATCCAAAACCAGCGGCCGTCGACCAGATCGGTCTCGAAGGACTTACGAGGCACACACCGTCGCCGGGCCAGGGTCCTGGCCAGGAAGGCCTCGACATCCCCGTCATCGATCCGCACACCAAGTCCGTTTCTGTGCGCGTGGCGGGTGATGTCGGCGAAGGTGAAAGGACCCTCATAGTTGCGCAAGAACATGCCCCAATACGTCTTGTTGGCGTAGCGCAGGTTGTCCTCGGCATCGAAGATGGACACGGCCTGCCCGCTTTCAGTGAGAGCTTCCACAAGGCAGCGAAGGGCTTCGTCGTCGCGATCGATAGAGAAGGAGGTCATTGAATCCTGCGGTTGGAACGACAGGTGCAATCGCCACTCATGACGGATCCGTTCCTGCCCTGCCGTCGGCGGCATTCAGCGGCACATGCATGGTGCACACGATGCCTGCGGGTTCATACGACAGACGAACACTGCCACCGAGATCCTGCGCCAGACCCCGTTCGATCAGGCGCGTGCCGAAGCCGCGGCGGGTCGGAGGCGCCACGGGTGGCCCATTGCTTTCCTGCCACCGGAGGGCGACGCGAGGCATGCTATCCAGGGTCACCGCCCAGACGATGGTGACAGACCCAGCCGGTATCGAGAGAGCCCCGTACTTCGCGGCATTCGTGGCAAGCTCGTGAACCGCCATGGCAATCGTCAGCGCCTGTGGTGGGCTCAGGCGCAACCGGGGTCCCTCGATCCCGAACCGCCCCGGGTTCCCGCGCGCGTAGGGCTCGACCACCTCGTCGATGATCTGCCGGATTTCCGCGCCTTCCCAGTTCTCGCGGGTCAGCACGTCGTGAGCCCGTGCCAGAGCGAACAGGCGATCCTCGAAGGATTGAAGCTTCGGCCGGCTTTCCTCCCCGAGTTGCCGCAGGCTCTGGGCTGCCATGGCTTGCACCGTGGCCAGCGTGTTCTTCACCCGGTGGTTCAGCTCGTTGATCAGCAGCCGCTGGTGTTCCTCCCAGCGCTTGCGCTCGGTGATGTCGAACGCGATCCCTGTTGCCTTGATCTGCGGGGCACCGTCAGCCGCAGCCTTGACCTCCAGCTCGGCGCGGACGAGCAACCAATGATGCGAGCCGTCGGGCCAGATGACCTCGAGTTCGCCCTCGGCATTGCGGTCCCCACGCGCGAGCGCCGCAGCCGCAGCCGCCCGGAGGCCTTCCCGCGCTCCTGGGGCGTAGCGCGACCTGATGTCCTCAGTGCTCGGGGCTGCATCCGCCGGGAAGCCCAGCAGAAGGTTCAGTTCAGGCGAGATGGTGATGGTGTTGGTGCGGGTGTCGCTCTGCCAGACAGCCATTCGCCCCGCATCCAGAGCCAGTCTTAGGCGGGCCTCGCTCGCGCGCAGCGCCACTTCAGCCTCATGGCGTGCGGTAAGGTCGACCGTGACCGCGAGCAGAGTCTCGGACTGTCCCTCCGCCCGGCTCAGGCGCGTGATGCTGCTGTTGGCCCAGACAAGGGTGCCATCCGGCCGCAGGTAACGCTTGTCCAGCGACACGGGCCCTCCCGTCTCCAGGGCCTCTGCGACGGCCCTTCGGCTCGGCGGAATGTCAGCGGCAGCGGTCACGTCCAGGATCCCGAGCCCAAGCAATTCCTCGCGGGAGCGGCCAAGAAGACGGCACAACTCATCGTTCACGCGCAGGAAGTGCCCATCGAGGCTGACCTCGGACAAGCCAGCGGCGGCTTGATCAAAGATGGAGGCCAGGCGGGCCTCGCTCTCTTGCCGCGCCGCGTCGATCCGCTTCTTTCTAGTCAAGTCGATGCACACCGCAACCATGGTGCGCGGCCTGCCGGCATCGTCGTAGACCGGTGACACTGCATTCCTGACCCAGACCGTTTGGCCATCTGGACGCAGGTAGCGCTTCTCGATCTCGAACGCCTCTCCAGTTTCGGGCACCCGCTGGAATTCACGAAGATTGGCGGGCAGATCCTCGGGATGAGTGAGGTCCTGCATCCGCAGGCCACCCAGAAGTTCCTCACGCGTGTGCCCGACGATTGTGCAGAACCGGTCGTTGACCCGCAGGAAGCGGCCCGAGAGGTCGCATTCCACGAGGCCCGCCGCGGCCTGGGCGAAGACCGCCGTGAGATGAGCCTCGCTCTCGCGCAGGGCAAGCTGGGAGCGAACGTGCTCGGTGACGTCATGCCCCTGGACGAAGATGCCCATAACCCGGCCTCGGGCATCCCTGATCGGCTGAAAGACGAAGTCGACGTAGCGGGTTTCCCGGGGAGCGCCGGCCTGCCTCTGGAGGCTGACCGCCCTCTGGTGCCCGACGTAAGGCGTTCCCGTGGCGTAGACCTCATCCAGGAGTTCGACAATGCCTTGTCCCGCAAGTTCCGGCAGCGCCTCGCGTACGGTCTTCCCGATCAGGTCGCGGTGCCCGATGTGGTCGAGATGGGCGGCATTCGCCATCTCGTAAACGTGATCGGGCCCCCTGAACATCGCCATGATGCCGGGAGCCTGCTCGAACATCTCGCGCAGGCGCTCGCCTTCCTGGGCCGTCCGTTGCTCGGCCAGCACCCGCTCGGTGGTCTCGACCACGATGGCGAGCACACCTCCGGGCCGCCCGCTCTCGTCGAGCACCGGGCTGTAGTCCAGGTTCATCCAGACCTGTTCGGGAACGCTGTTGCGGTGGAGCGTCAGTTCCTGGTCGCGGTAGGACAGCGTGCCGCCGGACAAGCCCACGCGCATGACGTTGGCATTGAATTCAGCGACCTCCGGCCAGCCTTCCAGCACCCCGGCGCCGAGCACGCGCGGGTGCCGCCCGGCGGCGAAGACCGTATAGGCATCGTTGTAGATCATGACCCCGTGCGGCCCCCAGAGCAGGACCATGGGAACCGGGGAGCGAAGCATGAGGCTGACCGTGGTCCGCAGGCTCTGCGGCCAGTCGGAGATCGGTCCAAGCCGAGTCCCGATCCAATCATGGACGCGGATGAGCGCACCCATCTCGCCCCCGCCCTCAAGGAAGTCCGAGCCTAGGGTGGAACCGCTATCGAGCATGGATGTCGCGCTTTTCTTTGCCGGACCGGCTACGCTTTGTCTCGATCTCGCTCTCACGCTCATCAAGCAAACGCAGGGCCGCACGCACGACCTCGCTGGCGCTGCGGTAGCGGCCGCTCCTCACCTTGGCGGCGATGAAGGCAGTCAGTTCAGGGGTGAGCGACGCGGTGATCGTGGATTTGGAGGGCATGGCAGGGAGGTGGGGTGAGAAAGGTTCTTACCCTGTAGCAGCGAACGTTAGGCTTCGCCATTAACCTATGTTGTTGGTCCACGCGCTGCGTCGTTCCTCCCCGGTCCCTGTCAGAGGGGCCGAATAGGGTTCCGAGTGCTTCAGGAGCGTCCGGTATTCGCCGTCAGAGCTGACCCTCGGTGCACTTCTGGGAAGTGCCAGAAAGAAGACGTTCATGCGATGCTACGATGGATTGCGTCGAAGCCAAGGTCCGTCAATTCGACTGTCCCGGCATCCGGCACGGTCACGTATCCAAGCTGCTTCAACTCGGAAACGGCCACGGCAACAACAGGATCTGTTCCGAAGTGTGCATCCAGCGTTGCCATTGTCATGCGTGCGCCGGGCTTTCGGTGGGTCTCACGAAAGAACCCGAGGATCTCGCAGGCCGTCTCGCTGAGCGGCATTATCGCCTCCATCGGATCGGCTCCCGCTATTCGGCCACATGCAGGCGGACCCTCGGATCGTGCGGGCGGTCCTTCGATCCTAAACGGCTCATTGCCGTATCGATCTCCTCCATGCTGTAAGCCATCGAGGGAGCAAGGTTCGTGATGTGATGGTCCCATTGCATTCGGCAGGCGATGTAAGCCTCGGCCCCGGCCTGCACGTCAACCGTGATTTCGATCCCCGCCTGCTGAAGCCGAAGCAGGGCATCACGGTAACGTGCTCGCCATCGGTCTCGGGTCTGCTGATCCGGGTCGGCCTCCCGGTCCGGTGCCCCATGGGGGAGAAAGGTGTCCTCCAAGGTGGTGACCAGCATCATCGACGCTTCCCACAGCTGCGCGACGGCTCCTGCCTCCTTCAGCCAGCCATCCTTTTGATCATTCAGGGCGCTCTTGATCAGGCTCACCGTGTCCAATGCGACCAGCGTGGAACGGGACACCGAGTGGTATGGGTCGCTGAAGCGGAAATAGAACAGCACCGGGTAGAAGTGATGTGCCTCCTTGGCTTGGGTCATCTCGACAGCGAGCTCCGACAGGTTCGTGTAGCCACCACTGAACTGCCCCTGAGGTCCGAGACGTGCCAGCAGTTCGGCGGCATCGCCTGTACACCCTGAGAGGAAATGGATATTCATGGCCAGCACGTTGCGCCGCTGAAGCGCTGTATAGACCTGCATCAGATAGGTCAGCGTCAGCGACATCACCGACATGCCGATCAGCGAGTTGAACAGGAAGAGCAGCCGCATCGGGCTCGTATGCGGAGTGAAGTCGCTGGCGCCGACAATCGCCATGCTGGTACCACCGGCATACATCGCGGTGACGAAGTCGGTGGGCGTTTCGCCATTGCTGGCGCGGATGGAGGTGCCGAGTTCCGGGTGCATGATCAACGCCGCCCCGAGCGTCAGCCCGAGAGCCCATACCCCAACCAGCAGCACGAGGATGACTGGACCGCAGAAGGACAGAGCCGCTCCTCGTCTGGAGCCGAAAACTGTCGAGCCTTTAACGAATGTAGTCCAGACCAGCCGCGCGATCCTGGAGCCAATGATGCTGGTGCCGATCCGGGCGTAGAGCACAGTCAGAAAGATATCGAGCAGGATGATCAGGATCAGCAGTATTCCAAGGCCCTGCTCCAGTCGCCCCATCATGCCAGACCTCCTGTTATCCTAACTGCTCCGTCAGGGTCGTTTGGGCTGCCCGGTCGACCCGGTCGCCTCCCCGTTCTGTGCGGGCTCGATGCGCCACAGCTGGGTTTCAAGGCGCGGACCACTCTCGGGCTTGAACCAGCTCATGTCCTGGATGCGGGAGCTGGTAACGTAGATCGTTCCGTCGGGTCCCTCGGAGAATGTATCGGGCCAGCGCAGCCGCTTGTCCTGGACAAGGGTGGTGATCCGATCCCCATCACGGAGCT
The DNA here is from genome assembly GCF_018069605.1 of Microvirga sp. HBU67558. NCBI lineage: Bacteria > Pseudomonadati > Pseudomonadota > Alphaproteobacteria > Hyphomicrobiales > Methylobacteriaceae > Microvirga > Microvirga sp. HBU67558. The sequence continues at coordinate 7,368 of NZ_JAGPUP010000436.1, forward strand.
TCACGGCATCCTGCTCAATCGCGCTCAGATAAAGCCGCCCCCGTCCATCGATCCAAAGGCCGTCCGTCGGCTCGGACTCGACGACACGCTCCACCCGAGCTTCGAGATCCTTCCCGGACAGACGTGGGTTCTCCAAGGCATCCGTCGAGACGCGATAGAGTGTCCGCCCGGTCAGGGCTTTCCAATAAAGCGTGCGACCATCGGGAGAGAGCGCGATGCTGTCGGCGGCAAATTCGACTCCGCGCCCGTCAGGCCGGCGCAACTCCTGCCCATCGGTCTTCACCACCACGTCCTTTTCCGGCTGGGTGCTCGGGTGGCCGTCAAGGACGCGTCGAGCCTTGCCGTTCTGTAGATCCGCAACAACGAGTGCACCCTTGGCCCCGGCATCGGTCAGGTAGGCATGCCGCCCATCCGGTGAAAACCGCACATCGTTCAGGTAGCTGCCCTGAGGCGCGACCGTCTCGTCGAAGCGGATCACCTGCGCAACCTTGTTCAATTTCAGGTCGATCCTGACGAGCTTGGGCCCACCCTGCACGACGGGTGCTGTAGCTGGCGCGGCAGGATCGACAACCCAGAGATTGCCGTGCGCATCGGCTACGACGCTCTGGACGCACACGAAGTGATCCCCGGCAGACATCTGGTTCTTCTTGGCATTGCGCCAGGAATTCCACTCGTCATCCGGGTAAGCTTTGATCTGGCCGTCGCGCGTTACCTCGGCCACCGAGATCGGTGCATCCTCCGTCCAACGCGGGAAGTTGACGAAGATCCGCCCATCCTTCGAAACGGTCACTCCGGTCACTTGGTGTTCAAAGCTGGCGACCTGCTGCAGTTGCGCCGGACCCTGCGATGGGGCTGCACTCTGCTGTGCCATGGATGTGGTGGCCAAGAGTGTCCCGAGAAGCAGGGTCACCGGTGAGAGCCTGAGCATGCTCGCCTCCATCGTGTGGCAATGATCGTGTGGGATACGGCCGCCCCCTCGCAGCGTGAACGCCGCTCGAACACAGCCGTATCGTCTCTAAGTCAATGGGAGCGTGCCCTCTCCTGCGGGGCACGATCGGACACTGCGGCGAGGGGTGGTGCGGCCCGCATGTCCGGAGGCACCTGGAAGTCCCTGGCGGCGCCTCGCGCCGTCTGGACACCCTGCGGGAAACCTGTCCGATTTCTGTAGGAACGTGGCCGGCCACGAGGGCGGCTGTGGCGGGCCGTGACCCCCTGCGCGCCAATGATGTCGAGCAGCGTCACTCCCAGCACCGCCGCAAGAGCAATTCCGACATTGTCGCGCTTCGGATTGTCATGCCGCATGGCTGTCATCAGGGTGGCGATGTCGAGCCCGTCTCCGGCGACGCGACTCCACAATCCCAGCTGCTTGTCTGGCGAGAGCGAGACGATGCCGTGCCCGAGTTCGCGGACGCCGTAGGCCCGCACGAGGGCCTCCTTGCCCTCCATTCCAAGCGCCCGGGTGATGCGCTCCGCCGCAATCAGCTCCACTAAGCCCAGGCCGATGCTATACCAACCCAGCGCTTTGGCGAGGCGATCAGCGGCCCCCAGCGAGCTGGGGCCGGAGCGGAGGACCTTCGGGTCGCCCTTGGACCGGGCAATGTTCGAGATGTAATAAGCCATGTCTTCTCTCTCCGGTCTTTAGGGCTTCAAAACCACCTTGATGCAGCTGTCCTGCTTGTCGCGGAACACCTTGTACATCTCGGGCCCCTCCTCGAGGCTCACGGTGTGGGTGATGACAAACGAAGGGTCGATCTGTCCTTCCTCGATGCGGCGCAGAAGGTCATCGGTCCACCGGTTGACGTGCGTCTGGCCGGTGCGAAGGGTTAGCCCCTTGTTCATCAGCTGACCCATTGGGATCTTATCGACCAATCCGCCATAGACACCGGGAATCGAAATCACTCCGGCCGGGCGGCAGACGTAGATCATCTCGCGCAACACGTGCGGCCGGTCGCTCTCGGCTCCCAGCATCTGCTTGGCGCGGTCGTAGACGGTATCCGGCATGGAGGGCGAGACATGGGCTTCCATGCCGATGCAGTCGATGCACTTTTCCGGGCCCTCGCCGCCGGTGAGCTCGTTCAGACGCTCGACTACACTCTCTTCATCGAAGTTGATCGTGATGGCGCCACCGGCTTCCGCCATTTCCAGGCGCTCCGGCAGATGATCGATGGCGATCACCTGCTTGGCGCCAAGAAGGACGGCGCTGCGGATCGCCATCTGGCCGACTGGGCCGCAGCCCCAGATCGCCACCGTGTCCGTCGGCTGGATGTCGCACTGGACGGCCGCCTGCCAGCCGGTCGGGAAGATGTCACCGAGGAAGAGAATCTTCTCGTCCGGAATTCCATCCGGCACCTTGATGTGGGTCGCATCGGCGAAGGGAACGCGCAGATATTCGGCCTGCCCTCCAGGATAGCCGCCGGTCAGATGCGTATAGCCGAACAGACCCGCGGTCGCGTGGCCGAACACCTTGTCGGCGAGATCCTTCTTGCGGTTGCTCCGCTGACAGACGGAGAAGTTGCCGCGCTTGCACTGATCGCACTCGCCACAGATGATCGTGAACGGGACAACGACGCGGTCCCCCTTCTTGAGCTTGCCCCTCGCTTCGGGCCCGACCTCGACGACCTCTCCCATCATCTCGTGCCCCATGATGTCGCCGGGCAGCATGGCTGGAATGAAATTATGGAACAGATGCAGGTCCGAGCCGCAGATGGCACAACTCGTCACCTTGATAATAGCGTCGCGCGGCTGCTCGATTTCGGGGTCAGTGACTGTGTCGCAGCGAATATCTTCCTTGCCGTGCCAAACGAGGGCTCGCATGCCTTCTTCCTCCTCTTGTCCAACGAAGATGCAGAGGGTCCTGCGTCCGGAACTCGTGACAGTACGGGCAGATCTCTGCGGGGATGGTCGTCAGGGGTCGTGGCTCATGAACGACTGCGCCGAGGGGAAGTGCTGCGGATGATCCCTGAGGGACATCCCGCTTTGTTTCGAATGGAGCGTGGTTCCCCCGCTCTGCCGATCTCTAATGAGGACAGCATTTTGAACGGGACATTCCTGCCGGACGGTCAGGCTTCGCGCGTGCCTTACCCCTGAGGCACCTTCGGCCCTGGGCTGGGCGACTGGAATCCCGCCGAGGTTGCGACCAGCACGGCTTGTGACAGGATCTGCACGCCAAGCCGCTGCATGACGTGGGCCCGATGTGTCTCTACCGTCCGAGGGCCAAGGCCGATGTCCCGTCCAATTTCCTTGTTGGTCTGGCCGGCCAACAAGCCTGCTTACGCTGCACCCATCACGGCCCGCTACACCGGATTGGCCCATGTGACGTGAAGACCCGTCCGCCCGAGGACAGGGTGCCCGGCAGCGGCAATCGGCGCACGCAACAGCCACAGCCGGCTGGATGCGCCGCCGAAGAAGGCCGCAGGTCAGTCGCGCTCCGCTGGGTTGCTTCGTTGGCGATGCGACCTCCCGAGTTGATGCGGGCGATGGCTGGTGCGCTGAGAGATGCTCGTGACGCTTCAGCCCCGCATTTCGGGCATGCGCATGGGTCCTGGAACCGCGCCATGGGCCGCATCGCAGTGAACGGCCCGCACCCTTGGCACTCGTAGTCGTAGATCGGCATGGCGCCCTCACGTTCGAGCTCGTTTGGCGAGATGGCACACAGGCCGAGCGCGTGACTGCCCGCCCGGCCCGGCCCGTCACGCAGCGGGCTTGAGAACCACCTTGGTCCAGCCGTCGTCGCGCGCGTCGAAGTGCTGGTAGGCGTTCGGTGCCTCACCCAGCGGCAGCTCATGCGAGATGATGAAGGACGGCTTCGCGCGACCCGTCGAGATGAGGTCTCGCAGCTGCCGGTTATACGCCTTCACGTTGCACTGGCCGGTGCCGATCGTCTGACCCTTGAACCAGAAGAGACCGTAATCGAAAACGATCTCGCCCTGCTTGTAGAGCGGGTCCTGCGGAGCCGGATCCTGGGGCACATAGACGCCGACCACGCCGATGCCGCCGGTGAACTTCACTGACCTTACCAAGTCGTTCATGATCATGTTGGGGTGCTCGTGCCCCCCCGGGTCGTGGGCCTGGTAGCCGACGCACTCGCAGCCGCGGTCGGCGCCGATGCCGTTCGTTAAAGCAAGGACCTGGTCCACCGGGGAGCCCTTGGAATCATCAATGGGCAAGGCCCCAATCGAGCCTGCGAGGCGCAGGCGGTCGGGATGGCGGTCGACGACCATGACCATGCAGGCGCCCTTGATCATCGCGGAGTGGGCAGCCATGAGGCCGACCGGCCCGGCCCCGTAGATGACGACCGACTCGCCGGGACGCAATCCTGCAAGTTCGGTGACGTGCCAACCGGTTGGGAAGATGTCGGCCAGCATCACATAGTCGTTTTGTCGCTCCTCTGCGTCCGGTGGCAACTTCAGGCAGTTGTAGTCGCCGTAGGGGACGCGAAGAAGGTCGGCTTGGCCGCCCCGATACGGTCCCATATCGGCGAAGCCGTACGCGGCGCCGGCCATGTTCGGCACGACGCTTCGATCCGCCGTGGTCAGGCAGAACGCGCTCAAGCCGCGCTCGCAGTTCTTGCAGAACCCGCAGCCGATGTTGAAGGGGATGGCGACCCAGTCCCCAACCTTCACCCGATCGACCGCGTCGCCCACTTCGGCCACCTGACCGAGGTTCTCGTGCCCGAACACGCCGCCGCGCGGGAAGTCGGTCCGGCCCTCATACATGTGCAGGTCGGAGCCGCAGATGTTGGTGCTCGTGATCCGCACCAGAACGTCGGTCGGCCTCTCGATCCGCGCATCGGGCACGTCCTGTACCGCAACATCGCGCGGCCCGTTATAGACAACTGCTCTCATCGTGTTCTCCCAACCTGAAGCTGCATGCTCGATAGGCGCGGCTCGTCATCTTGTTGATGGCGTCACGGGGATGGTCGTCAGGGCTCGTGGCTCATGAACGACCGCGCTGAGGGGAAGTGCTGCGGATGATCCCTGAGGGGCATCACGCTCTGTTTTGATGCAGCGCAGTTGTCTCGCTTTGCCCACCTCCAGCGAGGACAGGATCTTGAGCGTGCATTCGTGACAGATGATCAGGTTTCGGGCGTGTCTGACCCTTGAGGCACATCCAGCCCTGGGCTGGGCGACTGGAACCCCGCAGAGGTTGCGACCAGCAGGGCTTATGACAGGGTCTCTACCGTCCGAGGGCTGAGGCCGACGGGTTCGGCAGCGTGAGCGAGGAAGACGGACATGGCCAGGAGGGCCGCCGAGCAGGGCCAACGGGGATCGCCTGGAAGAGTGCATGAGGATCTCCCAATGCGGGGCCGGAACCGGCATCTCCCGTCAGGTTCGCGAGAGCCAGTGCCAAGGCATAGGCGTCGAATGGCTTCTCCCAAGTCGCGACGTCTCGATACTCGGCCGGCAGGGAAGCTTGGCT
>NZ_JAGPUP010000437.1:0-12973 GCF_018069605.1 Microvirga sp. HBU67558
ATCAAACACCTTCCAACTCCCGCAGGAGCTTAGCAGAGGTGTCCACCAACGCGAGGGAGGATCAACCTGCTCGGCAAAATCCTTGGTCGTCCGATGTGCCGTCACCTCCACATGGCGCCAGCCCGCCAGCGGCTCAAAGCACAGGAACAGGTTGGCTGTGCCCTGCCGTTGGTACTCATACTCTACTCGTGCAGAGCGGCCGGGAGCCGCCGGTTGGGGAGCACGCTTGTCAGCGCAATTCTCGGACAGCGTCCGTCGGCTGCTGTGCACCCAGCTGAACAGCAACCGCTGCTCGGCAGAGGACATGGCCGACCGGCTGGCCATGCACCGCCGCGCCCTCTGTCCCTGATTGAGGGGCAGGGGCACCAGATGATCGCCAATGAAATCCGGTTTGAAATTGCCCAACGTTTGCTGGAGGAGACCGAGGTGCCGCTTGGAGAGATCGCGTCGACGCCGGGTTGTTCCGGGGCGAGCGCCTTCACTCGCGCCCTCCGGCGCTAGTCGGGCCAGACGCCGAAGGCATGGCACGATTATTTATCTCCGGCGAGGCCCCTCCAGCCGCTGCTAATGGCCTATGTAAGAAACTTTACGGCATTCGGGCATTTTCCCAGTCGGCCAGGAACCGAGGGAGCCAAATCAAACATCCGAAAAGAATATATCGTTGCGGCATAGTCGGCCTGTTCTTCTCAACCTCGTCCGGAAGTTGGCGGAACTCGCTACCCCAGTGGCGCGCCATGCACTTGCCGATCGTAGTGCCGGCCTTCACGTCAAGGGCCTCAAAAAGCGAAGTGGCCCCATGCCGCCGTCATGCGTGCGCTGCTCGGCTTGCCTGGCGCATCGGCAACAGAACCTCGCTGCGGGCGAGCGCCTAGATCTGAGACTTCTCGTCACCACACGGCAACAGCGCATGATCGGGGGATTGAGCAAGAGCCCAACGATGTCTCGCCCCCCTTTTCAACCGGCGCTTGCCTAACATCTCCCCATTACCCAAGCGCAGATGATGTTCATTCCCCGTAAAGACGTCAACCAGACTCAGCGCCGTAGAAGCTGCATCGTTGTCCGTGCCTCCCAGCTTTGGCGTTCGAGTTCCGGCGTGTCATCGGTGTGAGCAGGATAACCTAGACACAGGTAACCGATTAACGTCCAGTGCGAAGGTACCTCCACAATCGTGGCAACGGTGGCAGGATCCAGGATGGATACCCACCCGACTCCAATCCCTTCGGCTCGCGCCGCCAGCCATAGGGTATGGCTGGCCATCACTACCGAATACTGTAAAGTCTCCGGCATGGTGCGCTGGCCCAGGCCATGACCTCGCAGCGTGGTGCCCTCGGAAAATACGGCCAGATGAACCGGCGCCTCCCGCAAGCCGGCCAGCTTGAGTCTGGCATAAGTCTGAGCCCGCTCCACAGGTTCATTCATCAAGGCCTGCGCGTTGCAAACCTCGAAATTCTGGACGATGGCGGCCCGCCGCTGCGGATCCTCAACGAGAACGAAGCGCCAAGGCTGGCTCAGGCCCACCGAAGGTGCGAGATGAGCCAGTTCAAGCAGATACGTGAGCACGTCTGGCGAGACCGGAGTTGACCGGAAGTGACGAACATCCCGGCGCCAGACAAACAGCTCGCGAAGCTGATGGCGGAACTCCTGCGTAAAGTCAGGGGTAAACTGTGAATGTTCGGCTTTCATACAGGCTCTTTGGATTATGGAGTTGCTTCAGTCGTTGAGGCGTTTTTCTGTCTGTCCGGTCAGCCTTTTGTGCGCATCTCGCGGATCGTGAGCAGCCGTTTCACGCGATGGTGAGCGGTCGCGTCGGCCGACGTGGTGATGGAGTCAGGAGTTTTGGCTGCCGTCAAGAGGACGGCTCTGGCGTTCTGCTTTCTCATGCTTTCTCCGGTGAGTTGAAGGCGGTGGGCGTTGTGGACAAGACGATCCAAAATGGCATCTCCAAGAGTGGGATCCCCGAACACTACAGAATGCCTCGATCCTTGATCGGCTCGTTTCTCATGTGACGATCATCGATCCTCGACACGCGCTGAGCGGACAGCACTTCGACCCCGTGCCCATGCACTCCCCGCGCGGAGCCTCGTTTGTCGTCATTGCCCTGCCCGATGGCCGTCGGCGCTCCATTCGCCGCTCCATCACCGATTTGGCTGCGGCCGGCGACGGCGAGCATCCAGGCACGGCGGATGAGACCCTGCGGGTCAGCATTCGCACCCTGCTCCCACTGGCGCAGCATTTGGCCACCATGATCACCGCATCTGAACAGAGGGTGATCCACCATGGCCCAACGCTGTCCCTTGAACCGGAAGCCCGCTTCTCCGACCAGGCTGCACCTGCACCGCTCTCGGCACCACCGATCCGGCCGTGGCCGAACCTCCCGACCGAGACGCAAACGCAGATGGCTCAGCTTCTGGCCGAGCTTGTGCGACGGATGCATCCGCTGCCGCCGATCAGGGAGACGACCGATGCTGAGCGTCACGAACCCTTCTGACGAGCGGCTGACCGCGGCCCGCCGCGCCAAGCTGGCCTATATCTACGTGCGCCAGTCCACGGTGACCCAGATCAAGCATCACCAGGAGAGCACCGAACTGCAGTACCGCCTGGTTGATCGTGCCGCTGATCTGGGCTGGCCCCGCGAGCGTATCCAGGTCATCGACGAGGATCTGGGCAAATCCGGCGCCGGCACGACCGAACGCCAGGGCTTCCAGAAGCTGATCACCGAGATCAGTCTCGGCCATGCCGGCCTGGTCATGAGCCTCGACGCCTCACGGCTGGCGCGCAACAACCGCGACTGGCATCAGCTGCTGGAATTGTGCTCGCTGTTCGGGGTTCTTCTTGCCGATGGCGAGCGTCTGTTCGAGCCCATATCTTGATACCCTGCGACCGTCTTCAGACAGCCCTGCCGACTCGCAGGACGTCACGGCCACAGATCCTGGCCACCCGCTGTACGGACGCCGCTTTGTCTTGGTCTCGGTCCCGCGGTCCCTGTGCATCGGGAGCCATGTGCGTGTCGCCTATGGCGACGCCGTCTTGCGGATTCCTATCGCGGCCACAGACCTGAGCCCACCGTCGGGCCGTCAACCGGTGACCAAACTCACCCGCGAGGCAATCCGCGATCTGATTCGCCTCGTAACCGAGGGTGAATCGCCATGCCCGTCGAGCCCCATCGCGTCTGGCCCAGCCTCTGTGCCGACTGCCGCCGCGGCATCCTCAATGACCTCGTCGCCCTCTTGTCGGAGATGAGCCATGACGTCCGAACTCGTCACCCCGCGGCATCTCAGCCGCAGAGCAGTGATCTACATCCGCCAGTCCAGTCCGCAGCAGGTGCTGACCCATCAGGAAAGTCTGCACTTGCAGTATGCGCTGCGCCAGCGCGCCGGCGCTCTCGGCTGGAGCGACAGCGACATTGACATCATCGACCGGGATCTCGGCCTGAGCGGCGCGTCGGCCGATCACCGCGTCGGCTTCAAGGACCTGATCGCCCGGGTGACCTTGGGCGAAGTCGGCCTCGTGCTCTCCTACAATGTCACCCGGCTGGCCCGCAACTGCTCCGACTGGTATCCGCTGTTGGATCTGTGCGGCTATCGCGGCTGTCTCATCGCCGATCGGGACGGGATCTATGACCCGGGCTCGCCCAATGGGCGCCTGCTGCTGGGCCTCAAGGGAACGATCTCGGAAGTCGAATTACACACGTTGCGCGGCCGTCTCACGGCAGGCCTGTTGAGCAAGGCCCAGCGCGGCGAGTTGGCCTTGCTGCTCCCGACAGGCTTGACGCGCGATGCCAGCGGCACAGTGACCAAGGATCCCGATCTCGAAGTGCAGAGCCGGATTGCTCTGGTGTTCGCCACCTTTCTGGAATGCGGATCCATTACCAAGCTCGTGCGGGTCTTTCAGGCCCGGGGGCTCAGCCTGCACGGCGAACCGTTCCGGATGAGGTGAGCTGGCGCGTGCCGACCGCCAACGCCCTGTATGCGATCTTTACCAATCCGGCTTACGCAGGGGCTTTCGTCTATGGGCGCACGCGCACCAGCAGACCTCCGGGCGGGCGCTGTCAGACGACGGCGGTGCCGATGGCCGAGTGGACAATCGTGGTGAAGGATCGCTATCCGGCCTACATTGACTTGCACGGGTTCGAGCGGATCCAGGCCATGCTGCACGACAACTATGCCGAATACACCCGCAAGACCACCCGCGGTGCCCCGCGCAACGGGCCGGCTCTCCTGCAGGGGATGGCGTGGTGTGGGGCGTGCGGCCATAAGCTCCGGGTCCAGTACAAGGGCGGCACCCGCTACATCTGCAACACCCTGCACCGCAGCCAGAATGCGCCGGTCTGCCAGCACCTGCCGGCGGATCCGATTGATGCGCGGGTGGTTGCCGCGTTCTTCGAGGCGGTGGCGCCGGCCGAGTTGGAGGCCTGGGAGCAGACGGAGACGGCCCGGCAGCAGGCGACGGCGGCCCTTGACCGGGCCGAGGCCCAGCAGGTTGAGCGGCTGCGCTATCAGGCTGCTCTGGCCCAGCGCCAGTTCAATCGGGTCGATACCAATCACCGCCTGATCGCCGCTGAGCTGGAGCGGCGCTGGGAACTGGCCTTGCGCGATCTGCGGCAAGCCGAAGACGCCCTGTCCCGACGCCGGCATGCGGTGGTTGAGCCGTCCGCTTTGACCTCCGAGGAGCGAGCGGCGTTCCTGGCGCTTGCCCCACACATGCCGGATCACTGGCAGCAGCCGGGTGTGACCTGGACCCACCGGAAGGCGCTGTTGCGCTGCCTGATCGACAAGGTGGTGCTGTGCCGTCAACGGCGCGACCGTGTCGCCGTTCGGATTGTCTGGCGCGGCGGCGAGACGACGGAATTGGCCATCGACATTGCCGTCCACGCGGTCTCATCGCCGAGCCGCGGCGCCGAGATGGAGGCCAGGATCGTCGCCCTGAGCCGCGCTGGCATGGACGATGACGCCATCGCGGCCCTGTTGGTAACGGAGGGGTTCGGTCCGCTCGATGCGCGCCGCTGGCGGCGCATGCCGTCAAGGTGATCCGCTTGCGCCATCGAGTTCTGCGCGCGCCGTGGCTGTCGTGCCCGCGCACGGTTCCAGGCTGCTGGACGGTGGCGCAACTCGCGCGTGAACTCGCTGTCTCGCCGCACTGGATCCACCGCCGCATCCACAATGGAACCATTGTCGTGGCGCGCCATCCGGACACCGGCCGGTGGCTCTTCCCTAAGACGGACGCCACGCTGTGAACCGCGCCGGGATTCCCGGAGGCTCCAACTCCTGACAGGATGGAGCCATGACAAAGCGAACACCCCCCTATTCACCAGAGGTCCGCGAGCGGGCGGTCCGGATGGTTTTCGAGCACCGCGACGAGTACGCCTCCCAGTATGAGGCGATCCTGTCGATTGCGGCCAAGATCGGCTGCTCGCGTGAGACGCTGCGCCACTGGGTGCGCCAGGCCGAGCGCGACCAGGGCCTTCGCCCGGGCCGACGAGCCAGGAGCAGGAGAAGATCAAGGCGCTCGAGCGTGAGGTGCGCGAACTGCGCCAGGCTAACGAGATCCTGCGCAAGGCCAGCGCGTCTTGTGCCCAGGCGGAGCTCGACCGCCGCTTCAAGCCATGACGGCGTTCATCGACGAGCATCGTGAGGACTATGGGGTCGAGCCGATCTGCCGTGTGCTGCCGATCGCCCCGTCGACCTACTACGAGCACGCTGCCCGCAAGGCCGATCCTGAGCGCCGACCGGCCCGAGAGCGCCGGGACGCCGCACTCAGCCAGGAGATCCGTCAGGTCTTTGCAGCAAACTTCGGGGTCTATGGGGTGCGCAAGGTCTGGCGCCAGATGCAGCGCGAGGGGATTGCGGTTGCGCGCTGCACGGTCGCCCAGCTGATGCGGCAGATGGGCCTCAAAGGCGTGGTGCGCGGCAAAAGCATCAGAACCACCGTCAGTGATGCCGCAGCCCCATGCCCGCGTGACCGGGTCAACCGGCAGTTCACGGCACCGCGGCCGAACGCCTTGTGGGTGAGCGATTTCACCTATGGGGCGACCTGGTCGGGCTTCGTCTATGTGGCCTTCGTGATCGACGCCTTCGCTCGCAAGATCGTGGGCTGGCGCGTGTCACGCTCGGCCCGGGCCGAGTTCGTGCTTGATGCTCTCGAGCAGGCTCTCCACGAGCGGCAGCCTCTGCGGCGAACCAGCCTCATTCATCATTCGGACAGGGGTGTCCAGATCCACGGTCCGAGTGGCGGCCCGCCGGCCGACCAGCAGTCCCAAATGCGGGCAGCGCGTGCGCGCCGCGCACAGGGTGTACAACCGGGCCAGGGCAGCGAACGGAACGACGCTGGTACCGTCCTCAAAGAGAACGGGGGCGTGCTCCGCATCGTGATTGCTCGTGCAGGAGGTGAACGATGGACGCTCGAATGGCCTTGCGCTGCAAAATGAAGCGGAGTTTCGGTGCGAGGGTGTTCATAGCCCTCACGATGATGCTTGTCACCATGGAGCCCCTCTTGCTCTCGCGTGATTAGATTCGCACTTCAGGGCACTGCGCCTGCTTTGACTGCTGACGGATGATCTCATAACATCCGCATACAGTCTGTTCGAGGCCGCGCCGGTCAATGACCGTGACGACCCCGCGTCCCTGGCGGATCGCACCAGCGGCCTGGAGGGCGTGCATGGCCGCGCTGATGGTTGAGCGCTGCACACCCATCATGCGCGACAGGTGTTCATGAGTGAGTGGCAAGACGTCCTGGCTCGTGCGATCCTGCATCGTGAGGATCCAACGGCAGCAACGCGCCTCCACACTGTGCAGAGCATTGCAAGCCATGGAGTGCAGCGTCTGCGCCAGCAAGTCCTCCGCAAACCGAAGGACGTGGTCACGGAGCGTCGGGCGCGCCACAAACCCCCGATACAGGACTTCGGTGTCAACGCGCGAGGCCCTGCCGGTGCTCTGCACGACATAGCGCCCTAGCGAACGGCGCGTAATGAGGGCACTGGCGAGGCCAAACATGGCCTCTCCCCCTAGCTTCGCCATCTCGATGGTTTTGCCATCGGCCAGAACAGTCACGAGCGAGACAATCGCCTCGTGAGGAAAGTAGATGAAGGGCATGCGGTCGCCAACATCATAGATCACCGTGCCCCGGTGCAGGTCGACCAGTTGAAGGTGTGGCTCAAGAAAGGCGAAATCGTCCGATAGCAGCGTTGACAGTAGGTGATTGGTCCGATGACTTGAACAACGAGAGGAAAGTGACATGGCAGAATCCTATGACCTTGAGCGTCGGCATCTTGGCAGTCATACGCTGATGCTGATCGGAGATGTCGCTAGGGCGTGATCGGAGGTCGACATGCTCCGACGCAATCGACCCAGCTCATCTGGTCGTGCACAGCGGTTTGGCGAGCTACGCGGTAACCGAAGTTGACCTTCTAGGCTGCGGCCATCGCGCGGGGTGTACCCCATGCTGCAGACACGGCGAGTCGATCCGGTTCCGAAGGAGGTTGCCCAGGAAGCTCACGGTCCCAACATTATCCGTGAGCAGTCTGTCCCTGGTGTCGCACTCGCGAGGCGTGCCCGTCCTCTGCAACCCAAAAGGGGCTCGCCGCGGCGATGCCGAGCGAGCCCAAGGTTGGGAGGGCCGTCTCAGAGGACATCTCCCTGTAAGAGGGAGATAAGGTGACCGAGACGGAGGCCACCTCCTCCGCTGCCAGCGGGGCTGACAGGGAGACCGGTGCAGGCCGCTGGCCTGCGATTCACAAGACTGGAGACAAATTCTGCCCGACATGCTCACGGTCGCACCCCTGCGCTGCCTTGGGGCTCCATGAGTGTTGCCGCAGCGAAGCAATGAGCCCCAGCCACGGGCGCAGCGATCCGCTCGGCCGCGCAGATGAGGTCGGCAGCAGCAGCCAGCACGGGCTTATCGAGGGTGAAGTAGCCGTAGCTGTCGAGAGTTATACCGGTGGCATGGCAGTAAACCTCCAGCCAGTATGGTGGGAACCGAGTCACCGCGTCTTCTACCTGAGTCAGTTCGCTTAGCCCCACCTCGACCAATCCAAACCGCACCAACGTGGCCGTTTTCGCGCCGCTGGCCCGATCCAGCACGGCGGTGAGCTGAACATAGGCGCGAAGAATGCTGAGTTTGAAAGAGCCGGTATCGCAGCCCTTCGTGCGCGGGTGCCCTCGAGAAGACAATCGGAACTGCATCATTGACGTCTCCATCCATCGGCATCGGACAGCCTGCCATCGAGGGCGAACCTGAACCGGGCCCGCGCCTTGGGCTTGATCTCGTATCTCCGTTCCACCCTATCTGGCTGTATGTGACGAAATGCTGCCATGCTACAGGCCTGCTTATGGCAATTGAGAGCAGAGATAGATCGCCGTGAGCGTAGATGAACCGGCAGAGATCAAGAGACATAGATCAAGGACCATACCTGGCCGTCCGTTCATAAGGCGGTTCAACATGACATCTCCTAAAAAGCAGAGGTCAAACGGGCGCTCCCCAGCTGAAATCAGCAGTTCGTCTCTCGAGCGCTCGCATGCGTCTCGTCTTGACAGTTACTTTCGATCACTTGCCCACTCGTACACGCGAAGATTCTGCGTCCGAAGCGCCGCCGCTCAAGAATGATCTATGGGATCGTTGATCTCACACCTGTATCGGAACTGCTGACATCCGACCGCCCGTGCGGAGAGCCAGACCTTCACTCGAGGAGCCTCACCATTCGCATGCCACTTTCTTGGTCTGAGTTGGATCAGGGCAACAGCCGCCCGATCATCACCCCAGCGGACTGTTTGAGCGCGCGCTTGTACACACCTGGCACCGTTGAATAGCGCGTGCCAACTCCCTGATGAGCTAATCTGGCAGAAACGTATGCTGACCCGCCCGACTACTGCGGCATACAGCTAAAACTTAAGAGACGCATATTCGAATTTTTTGCGCCCCCCCGAAGTGAATTTCGGATAGATGCAAATCGATGCGAGGAAGAGAAGCTTCTCAACGCCACGTCTAAATCACCCCCCGATCATGTTGGCCTTCATCGTCAGGTTCGGGCAGGTGAAGCCGGCAGGCACAGCGTCATTTGCTAGAATACTACCTCCCTTCGCTGCCGCCACTACAACCGCAAGTGGTTTTATTGGCGAGAAAGACTGCTGCACCTCCTCTTGCCGCGTCAAGTTCAGCTTCTGCGTGCCTGCCACGACAATCTCGTCTTCGATCAACCACGAGGCCGGCCGGGTTGGTGGCATCGGATCCTGCAGGACTCGCCTCCGCTCAAATTCAAGTTCCTTTTAGCTGCAGCAGCGGTACTGGTAAAATCCATTGTTTGGATAGCACTCATCCATGAATCCAATGCAATTGGACGCGAAGGAGGCCCTCGCCGACGCTTCGAAATCTGCCCTTTGAGCATGTTGCGGCTGCGTGGAAGCGGCGGAGCGGATTCGATTGAACCGAGGGCCGTCCGGCGCGAGCGGTCGAGCTGAACTGAGGGCGTGATCCTTCCTGTCATGCTGATCAAGTACGGCAACCGCAGCCCTAGGCTCCGCGCGGAATCTCCCTTTCAGCTGGTCAGGCTCTCAATCCTAGCCCCATACCTCCCGAATCGTGTAGAGGCCTCTTGCCATAGCCTCTGCCCTATGCAGGCACATTGCTCGTAATCTCCTTTTAGGCTCCAGTTGGAGGGTCCACCTGCGGTTGCATTGGAGGAGCGCCGCCAGCGCTTGATGCATGACGCGATGTTACCTTCACTGGGGCTGGCTCGCCACCTCATTGAGGAGCTTGATGTCGGCCCTCATTGCCACGCCCCGACCCGAGCATGACCGTTCGTCCACGCCGTGCTGTTCGATTGTGACGAACGGTTCGCCTGCAGCAGGCGCTTCTGTGTATAGCGTCTGCGAACCGAGGTCGCTTCGTCACCCGAGATACCGACCGTGGTCTACCTCGGTCGCTGGTGCCGAACGAGAAGCACCGAGGTAGGTCAGATTGTCCGCACAATTTTTCAGTTGGCGAAGTGGAGAGGCTGCCGGGTTTAAGCCCCCGCGAGTTGCGGAAGCTGTCGACTTGCACTTCACAACTCGGACGCCGATTTGTGCATTTTGTGTGAGACTGTGGAGGACGTAAGTCACACACGAAATGCAAATACATGGAGGGTTCCTTGAGACCCGCCGTCAGCCATGCTAAGCATATTCGCGCTAGAGGGAGCTCCAGCTGGCGGAACCCATTCGGTCGACGATTCTAGTTTCGTTACGCGCGGAAAGACGGCGTGGAAATGGTTTGGCAGTCTCATCTGACATAGACATTTCTGCATTGCAGCCTCAGCTATGTCGTAGACCTGTCAGCGTCCGCAAGTTCGATCATGAATGCGAATCGACAAGAGCCTCACCCCAGTATGGCTATTGCGCGAAGAAGGCGCCGCGGATATGCACTGCCCCGTTTCTCTCGGCACTGCTCGACCGAACCGCCCCCCCTCGCCCGCAGGGGCCTTGTTCCAGCAGCACTTAGCCATATGCCACCGCAATAAAGCCCGGCAGTTCAGAGAGCGTCACATTCATGCGGAAGGTGCCCGGTCCTGATTTCCAACGCCAGATGCGGGCGAGAAACTCCGGCGGCAGCATCTTCTCCGGCGCTGACTGGCCGAACAGGAGCTTCAGATGCATGGTGCTGGCCAAAGTCCGCCCCCTTACCACACCTGCCGTGCCACACGTTCTGGACGATCACCTCCCTCACGGACCTCGATCTCCACTCCTCGCTCATGGGCCGTTCTTAGCATAGCCTGGGTGGGTTCGAGATAGTCCACTTGATGCGCAAAGGACAGGCGAGTACGCCTACAATTCCTATTTCGCCTCTGCGGAGCAATTCGATCGTCTCGCCGCATGAGCGGGTCAAATTCTCCTCTTTCTCGTCTCGGCGCCAAGTTTGCGACTAAGTCCTCATGAGGCCACTGGGTATCATGGATCTGACCAGATCGCTCCTCCCTCACCTGCCATGCTGAAAAACCAGAACATTGGTAAGAGCGTCATCCGATTTGCGAAAGTAGCCTGAGGAAAGCTCGTTAGGCGACTCCTACTCTCTCATGCCCCCTAGCTTCTGTTGGCGAGCTTTGCTGAAGCAGATCGTTTGAACTATTATGGCCTGTTAGCGCTTGATCCAGTCGAGAGTGGCGGAGAGACAGAGCACGCCCATGAAGGATCGGGTGGTCTTCTCATAGCGGGTTGCAACGTTGCGTCACTCTTTGAGTCCCTTTCGGCATGTCGTCGTTGCGGAATCGCGGGCCTTCGGCGCTATTGCGGCTGGCGCAACACAGCCCCTCAATGGTGCGATCCGGCGTGCGCCTGGCGTTCTGGAACCATCCTCGGGGACGTAGAAACCGCCAGGAGATCGACGCTTTCAAAGGTCGCAGCACGCAGGTAAGGACTGATGATTCCGCGGGACTTCGGCGATCAGCGGAGATGCGATTGATGGCATCGATGGCATCGGGAGGGCCATCGAGAAAAGGGATTTGCCCGGACCATCCGACGAGAGGCATAAAGCACCGTGGCATTTTTGAGCAGGCCATCGAGGAGGGCCGCCGCGGAAGCTGCGATGCTGGGATGGGCAAACAGAGATTTGAGGTGAGGTTCGACCCGATGCAATTCTACGCACCAGAATTCGAGTACCTGCTCGACGGCCACACCCGTCATGGCAGCCTCTTGGGTCAGATTAGGCGATTATGAGCCCATATCCGGACGGTGCAATCGTAGTGTCGGGATTTAGGTGTCCACTAGGCCGGGCAGCTCCAATAGCGTAAAATTACACCAAAGCCAAAAGTGAGCGCTTAAAGTGAGCGCTTGTTGGACGTTTCAGTACGGGGGAAGGGAAAAGGAACGGGCGAGATCCCGGATGATGCTATCTCTGATTACAAGAGCCTCCCGGCCCTGCTCATCTTCCCCAATCTTAGCCTCAGCTGATTTGTAGGTGGCAGACAGCTGAGGAGCCGCTTCCTGCGACTGGAATACTCCGAGGTGACTACTGAGGATATCGAGCAGACTGTTGAGTGCCGCATCTGTGATCTCAACCTCCAGTGCTGAGGGTAGCCCGGATAAAGCTATGGAGCGGGTCTGGTAAGCAGAGTCCCCCGTGACTTCAGGACCAAACCAGGCCAACGGCTGAAACATATGCGTCGGCTTGCTTGGCTCTGCCGTTACAGTAATCAAATCCAGTGGTCCTGGCTTGACGAAGCGGCGGAGAGCGACCGTTTCCAGGCCGATATTCAGGCTGATGCTCAAGTACTCCACTCGTCCAGCGGCCAACTCCAATAGAGTTTCGGCTTGAGCGCAGGAAATGTCCGTGGCCTCCTCGATACGCCCGGTTGGATGGCTGGTAACCAGGATGAGCCGACCCGCCTCCCCCTCGACTTGGACATAAATGTCCCGGTCCGGGCGATCCGGAAAGTAGCCCTGCCGGATGTGGTAGCCTCCTCGCTCCTTTTCAATCAGACGAGCCAGGGAGGGCGCAAGCTGAAAATCGCGGGCGTTGCTCATCAGGTATTAGCCTTCCAAAAGGTGCCTCTGGCCGCTCCAGCTCACGACGTTTTTGCGTGTGACGACGGATAGGGAAAGAGAGTTCGTCACGTTTAGCCAGACGCAAGCTGATGGCTCGCAGAGCGATTAGGTGACATTTACCGAAGTTCTCTGGTAACCGGCTATGCTAACATCACTCAAGCCGGTATTTGCACGAGGCGTGTTTACCGCAGCATGAATGTTTACCCGCAGCAGGATTATTACTTTGTTCTAGACCATATAATGTCCGCCGTTCACCGACAATGTCGAGCCAGTGATGAATCTCGCATTATCGCCGGCCAAGAACAGCACGCCGCGGGCGATTTCCTCCGCCTCGCCGAGACGGCCGACCGGGATGAGCGGCAGGATCTTGGACTTGAGCACCTCTTCGGGGACCGCCTTCATCATCTCGGTGGCGATATAGCCCGGCGCGATCACGTTGACCGTGACGCCCTTGTTGGCGTTCTCCT
>NZ_JAGPUP010000438.1:0-12991 GCF_018069605.1 Microvirga sp. HBU67558
CTCGAGTACGAGACCCTGACCGGCGAAGAGATCCGCAATCTGCTCGACGGCCAGCCGCCGGTGCGCGACACCGGGGAGCCTGCCACGCCGAGCCGCGGCTCCGCCGTCCCCACCGCCGGCCGCGGCCGGCCTCGGGAGAACGATGGCGGCATGGAGCCCCAGCCGCAGGCCTGAGAACCATCGAAAACCCTCTGATCCAGTACGCCCGCCCCCTGGCGGGCGTACTTTTTTGTTTACCTCAAAGATCTAATACTCCGTAAGGACCAGGTTGAGACCTGTAACAATCGCTTATCACTTGTGATGGCGCGCATTGGCTCGGGTCCCTTGACCGAATTCAGGGAGGTTGCTTTGAAAAAGCCAAAGCGTGGATCAGCGCTACGGAATGCGGAGACAAAGCACGTGCGGAAATACTTCGGGACCGATGGCATTCGGGGCCGCGCCAACGGCATCATCACGCCGGACCTGGCCCTGCGGGTCGGGCAGGCGGCCGGCCTCATGTTCCAGCAGCGCGGCGATTACCGGCACCGGGTCGTGATCGGCAAGGATACGCGGCTCTCCGGCTACATGATCGAATCCGCCCTTCAGGCGGGCTTCACCTCGGTGGGCATGGACGTGCTGCTCCTGGGCCCGATCCCGACCCCGGCGGTCGCCATGTTGACGCGCTCCATGCGCTGCGACCTGGGCGTGATGATCTCGGCCTCCCACAACCCCTACGAGGACAACGGCATCAAGCTGTTCGGCCCGGACGGGTTCAAGCTCAACGACGAGATCGAGCTTCAGATCGAGGCGCTGATCGATTCCGACCTGACCCGTCGGCTGGCCGGGTCGTCCACCCTCGGCCGCGCCAAGCGCATCGAGAGCGTCCAGGCCCGCTACATCGAGTTCGCCAAGCGCACCCTGCCGCGCCAGATCGACCTGGAGGGCATGCGCGTCGTGGTCGATTGCGCCAACGGGGCCGGCTACAAGGTCGCCCCTGAGGCGCTGTGGGAGCTCGGCGCCGAGGTGGTGTCCATCGGCGTTGAGCCGAACGGCTTCAACATCAACCACGACGTCGGCTCCACGGCGCCGGACGCCCTGATCCACAAGGTCCGCGAGCTGCGCGCCGACGTTGGCATCGCCCTCGACGGCGACGCGGACCGGGTGCTGATCGTCGATGAGAAGGGCCACAAGGTCGACGGCGACCAGCTCATGGGCGTCGTTGCCCGGTCCTGGAAGGAGGACGGCCGCCTGGCGCAGCCCGGCCTCGTGGCGACGATCATGTCCAATCTCGGCCTGGAACGGTACCTGAACGGCCTGGGCCTAGGCCTCGTGCGCACCGCCGTCGGGGACCGCTACGTGCTCGAGCACATGCGCGCCCATGGCTACAATCTCGGCGGCGAGCAGTCGGGCCACATCATCATGTCCGACTACACCACCACGGGCGATGGCCTCGTGGCGGCCCTCCAGCTCCTCGCCGTGGTGAAAAGCCTGGGCAAGCCGGTCTCCGAGGTCTGCCATTGCTTCGAGCCGCTGCCGCAGGTGCTCAAGAACGTGCGCTACAAGGCCGGCAAGCCCCTGCAGGAGGCCTCGGTCATCCAGGCCATCGAGGCGGGCCGCGAGACCCTCGGGCATGCGGGCCGCCTCGTGATCCGTCCCTCCGGCACCGAACCGGTCATCCGCGTGATGGGCGAGGGCGACAACGAGGATCTCGTCAATCGCGTGGTGGACGACGTGGTGGAAGCCGTATCGCAGGCGGCCTCCAGGGCTGCGGCGTAGGACGCGACGTCCGTTCGGTCGTCGGAATCAAAAAAAGCCCCGGCGATCGGCTCGCCGGGGCTTCTGTTTCGAGCCGCTTTTACGTCATCACCGGCCTCGTGCCGGTGATCCCGATTGGAAGAACTCAGCGCTTCACAGCATCGGGATGGCCGGGACAAGCCCGGCCATGCCGGGACAGGGTATTGCTTCCGGCCTGACCTTGAGGGCTGAGGGCCACTAAGCCCTCAGCCACTCGTCCTCAGATCACTCCGCCGGGTGGGCCGGCGGCACGTCCTTCGTCCGCGACGGCAGGTCCTCGCCATGCGCGACCTGGCCGGTCTCGGCACGGAGCCTGTCGAGCAGCTCGCTCACATAGGTGGCGGGCTTCGTGAAGCCGCCGAGGAGCAGGTAGATCGAGGGCACGACCAGCATGGTCAGGATGGTCGACACCGTGACGCCGCCCACGATCACCGACCCGATGGCATTGCGCGCCTCGGCGCCGGCGCCGGTGGACCAGGCGAGCGGGATGGCGCCGCCGATCATGGCGATCGACGTCATCAGGATCGGCCGAAGGCGCAGCACCGAGGCCTCGACCACCGCATCGCGCACCGAATACCCGCGCTCGCGCAGCTGGTTCGAGAACTCGACAATCAGGATGCCGTTCTTGGTCATGAGGCCGATGAGCAGGATCATGCCGATCTGGCTGTAGATGTTGAGCGTCTGTCCGGTGACGAACAGGGCCAGCAAGCCGCCGGTCACCGCGAGCGGCACCGTGAGCATGATGATGAACGGGTTGATCCAGCTCTCGAACTGGGCGGCGAGCACCAGGAACACCACCAGGAGCGCCATCGCGAACGTCACGTAGATCGCCCCGGTCGAATCCAGGAAGTCTTTGGACTGGCCCGTATAGCCGATGCGCACCTCCGCCGGCAGGTTGTCGCGCACGATCTGCTGGAGGATCTCCAGGCCCTCCCCGATGGATACGCCCGGCGCCAGGGACGACTGGATCGTGATCGACCGCAGGCGGTCGAACCGGTTCAGGGCCTGCGGGGCGGCCGATTCCGTCAAGGATACGAAGGAGGAGAGCGGAACGAGCTCGCCGTTGGCGGCACGGATGAAGGTGTTGGTGAGATCGTTGGGCGTCGCGCGGTCCTGGGCCCGGGCGCGCATGATCACGGGATATTCGTCGCCGCGGCTGACGAAGGTCGAGACTTCGGTCTCGCCGAACATCAGCTCCAGCGTGCGGCCGATATCCTCCACCGAGACGCCGAGGTCGGCGGCGCGCTGGCGGTCGATCTGGACGCGGATGTCGGGCTGGGACTCACGGTAGTTCGAGTCCATGTTGACGAACTTGCCCGTCTCCTGAGCCTTCTGCATGACGATGTCACGCCAGCCGCGGATCGTCTCGTAATCGGGGCCGCCGAGGACGAACTGGATCGGCTGGCCGAAGCCGCCGGCGCCGCCGAAGGCCGGCGGGTTGACCACCGAAACGCGCGCGCCGGGGAAATTCGATACCCTCGGGGTGATCTGACGGACGATGTCCTGCTGGCTTTCGGTCCGGTCCTCCCAGGGAACCAGGCGTACGATCACGATGCCCTCGTTGACCGGGGAGGGACGGGCGAAGCCCGGAGCGACCTGGCTCAGCATGGAGGCGACGAGGCCCTTCTCCTGCAGGGGCATCAGGGCCATTTCGACCTCCTTCACCCGATCGCGGGTGTAGTCGAGGCTCGCGCCCTCCGGCGCCTGGAGCCGGACGATGATGGCGCCGCGATCCTCGGTCGGGGCGAATTCCTTCGGCAGGGACTGAAACAGGCCGTAGGCCGACAGGGACACCAGGACGCCGATGAACAGGATGACGACCGGAATCCTCAGGGCCCGCGAGAGCAGCCAGCGATAGCCGCCGTTCATCTTCTCGAAAAGCGGCTCCGTCATGCGCTGGATCCGGCCATGCGCGGGAACCATGAGCTTGGAGCACAGCATCGGGGTGAGCGTGCGGGCGACGACGCCCGAGAAGAAGATGGAGGCTGCGAGCGTGATGCCGAACTCGCGGAAGAGCTTGCCCGTGTTGCCGGTCATGAAGGCGAGGGGGACGAACACCGCCATGAGGGTCGCCGTGGTGGCGATCACCGCGAAGCCGATCTCGCGCGCGCCGTCGAAGGAGGCGAGCAGCGGCGGCTGGCCCTCCTCGATGCGCCGGTGCACGTTCTCGATCTCCACGATCGCATCGTCCACCACGATGCCGATGGCAAGCACGATCGCGAGGAGCGTCAGCACGTTGATGGAGGCGCCGAAGAAGGCCATGACCATGAAGGCCGCGGTGATCGAGACAGGAATCGCCACCATGGCCACGATGGTCGAACGCCAGTCTCGCAGGAAGATCAGGATCACCAGGATCACCAGGGCGACGCCTTCCACCAGGGTGTGCAGCACGCCTTCGATCGAGGCGCGGATGAACTGGCTCTCGTCATAGGCGATTTCCGCCGTGGTGCCGGGCGGCAGCGAACTGCTCAGTTCATCTAGCTCCTTGCGAACCCCGTCGACCACGGACAGCGTGTTCGCGGTCGACTGACGCACGACGCCCATGCCGATGGCGGTCTCGCCCGATTGGTAGAACTCGAAGCGCGTGTCCTCCGG
This sequence comes from Microvirga sp. HBU67558, assembly GCF_018069605.1. Taxonomy (NCBI): domain Bacteria; kingdom Pseudomonadati; phylum Pseudomonadota; class Alphaproteobacteria; order Hyphomicrobiales; family Methylobacteriaceae; genus Microvirga; species Microvirga sp. HBU67558. The sequence goes on from NZ_JAGPUP010000438.1 coordinate 4,369, forward strand.
ACCGACTTCGACCTGGGCGACTTCGCCGAGCCTGACCAGATAGCCGTTCTTGTTGGTGACGATCACCTGCGAGAACTGCTCGGGCGTCGCGAGGCGGGAATCGGTCTTGACGGTGAATTCGCGCTGGCTGGACTCGATCCGGCCGCCGGGCAGCTCCACGTTCTGGCGCTTGATCGCCGTCTCCAGGTCCTGAACGGTGAGGCCGCGGGCCGCGAGCGCGGGCCTGTCGACCCAGATGCGCATGGCGTAGCGCCGCTCGCCGCTCAGGTTGACGTTGGCGACGCCCGGCACGGTGGAGAGGCGGTCCACATAGACGCGCTTGAGGAAGTCGCTGAGCTCGAGCGCATCGAGGCTCGTGGACGTGACGCCGATCCACATGATGGCCGAGGCGTTCGCATCGACCTTGCGCACCACGGGCGTATCGGCGCCGTCCGGCAGTCGTCCGGCGACGCGGGAGACGGCGTCGCGCACGTCGGAGGTCGCGGCCTCCGGATCGCGGGAGACCTCGAACTCGATCGAGACGGACGAGCGGTCGTTCTGGCTCTGCGAGGTGATCTGGCGGATGCCCTCGATGCCGGCGACCGCGCCCTCGATGATCTCCGTCACCCGGCTCTCGATCACCTCGTTCGAGGCGCCGCGATAGACCGTGGAGACCGACACGACGGGGCGGTCCGTTTGCGGATATTCGCGGACCGGCAGGTTCATGAGCGACGCGAGGCCGCCCACGATCAGCAGGAGGCTCACCACGACGGCGAAGACCGGGCGGCGGATGAAGAGGTCTGAAACCTGCATGGCGGTTCGGCTCTATACCAGTCAGTAAAACGAAAACCTCCCGCCGGGGCGGGAGACAGAAATCACTTCCGCTCGGCCGCCTGGGCAGCCCCGATGGCCTGCGGCACGTTCAGTGAGGAGCGGGAGGGCTGCTCCCGATTGGCCGCCGGGACAGGGGCCGCCGGTGCGCCCGAGCCCACCGGGCGGGCGACGACCTCGGCTCCCGGCCGCACGCGCTGGACGCCCAGCACGACGATGGTCTCGCCGGCCTTGAGGCCATCCACCACCTCGACCTTGCCGCCCTGGCGCTGGCCGATGGTGATGACGCGGCGCTCTACCTTGTTGTCCTTCACCGGATAGACGATGTGGCGCAGGCCCTCGCTGACCACGGCCTCCTCCGGGACCACGACGGCATCGTCCTTGGTCGAGACCTCCAGGGCCACCGACAGGAACATGCCGGGCTTCAGGGCTTCGTCCGAATTCTCGAACTCGGCCGTCAGGCGCGCCGTACGGGTCGTCTGGTCCACGCGCGGATCGATGGTCGACACGCTGCCCTTGAAGGTGCGGCCCTTGTAGGCCGCCGAGATGGCGTTGACCGTCTGGCCCGGCTTCAGGCGGCCCAGCAGGTTCTCCGGCACGGCGAAGTCGAGGCGCACCTTCGACAGGTCGTCCAGGGAGGTGATGCGGGTGCCCGGGGCCACATAGGCGCCGAGGGAGACGGAGCGGGTGCCCACGCGGCCCGCGAAGGGCGCGCGGATGATCAGGTCCTCGAGCCTGGCTTCGGCCGCCTTGCGCTGGGCCCGGGCGGACGCAATGGAGCCCTCGAGCGACTTCATCTGAGCCGTCAGGTCGTCGACCTGAGCGCCAGTGCCAGCGCCGGTGCGGTTGAGCGCCTGAGCACGCTCCAGCTTGATGGCGACCTCGTTCCTCAGCGCCTCGGCGCGGCTTGCCTCGGCGATCGCCTGCTCGATCTCGGCGCGCCGTTCGGCAGCGTCGAACTGGACCAGCATGTCTCCGGCCTTGACCTTCTGGCCTTCCTCGAAGCCGATCTCATTGACGATGCCAGCCACCTTGGCGGTCACGGTGATCGATTCAAAGGCACGGACCGTGCCGACGGATTCCCGCATCTCCACGATGCGTCCGGTCTTGACCGTGTCGACGTCGACCGTTGCGGGACCGGTCGGGCCGCCGCGCCCGCGTCCGCCCTGGGCGGCCTGCTGGCCTGCGGGTTGGCTCACATACGCGCCGATCACGGGCACATTGGCCAGATGGCCGCCCTGGTAGGCGTACCAGCCGCCAAAGCCTGCTGCCCCCAGCACGGCAATGACAGCGAGTTGACCGGACACACGCATGCTCGCTCCTTACTCAGTCGTCGGCCTTTTCGGCATTTTTGGTCACAAATGTCGGAAGTTGTCCTAGCACAATATAGGCCGGGCGCTGCGAACATAACGCAGCAAACACGATGTTTTGTATTACGATTTCGTAATCTGACCTTTTGCTCCGGCGACCAATGCCTTGACCGTGGCCTTCGCCTCATTCATACCAATCGGCGGGACACCTCTCCCCACCGAGAGGCGCCCATCTGAAAGGATGGATACCATGACGAGCCTGCCCGCCGCGCGTCCGCGCGCGCCCTTCTTTTCATCCGGCCCCTGCGCGAAGCGCCCCGGATGGTCTCTCCAGAACCTCAAGACCGACAGCCTCGGCCGCTCGCACCGCGCCAAGCTCGGCAAGGCGCGCCTGAAGCTCGCCATCGACCTCACCCGCGAGGTGCTGGCGGTGCCGGCCGATTACCGTATCGGCATCGTGCCCGCCTCCGACACGGGTGCCGTGGAGATGGTCCTGTGGTCGATGCTGGGCGCCCGGCCGGTCGACATGCTGGCCTGGGAGAGCTTCGGCGAGGGCTGGGTCACGGACGTGGTCAAGCAGCTCAAGCTCGACGACGCCCGCGTGATCACCGCGCCCTACGGTGAGCTTCCCGATCTCGCGCAGGTCGATACGAAGACCCGCGACGTGGTCTTCACCTGGAACGGCACCACCTCGGGCGTGCGCGTGCCCAACGCCGACTGGATCGCGGCCGACCGCGAGGGCCTGACCATCTGCGACGCCACCTCGGCGGCCTTCGCGCAGACCCTCGATTTCGCGAAGCTCGACGTGGTCACCTTCTCCTGGCAGAAGGTTCTGGGCGGCGAGGCGGCCCACGGCATGCTCATCCTGTCGCCCCGCGCCGTGGAGCGGCTCGAGACCTACAAGCCGGCCTGGCCGCTGCCGAAGATCTTCCGCATGACCAAGGGCGGCAAGCTCATCGAGGGCATCTTCGAGGGCGAGACCATCAACACCCCGTCCATGCTGGCCGTCGAGGATTACATCGACGCGCTCGAATGGGCGAAGTCGATCGGCGGCCTGAGCGCCCTGGTGGCCAAGGCCGACGGCAACGCCAAGGTCATCCATGACTGGGTGGCCAGGACCCCGTGGATCGCCAATCTCTCCAAGGTCCCGGCCACCGCGTCCAACACCAGCGTGTGCCTCGTGATCGCCGATCCCGATGTGGTGGCCAAAGGCCCGGAGGCCGTCACGCAGGTGGCCAAGGGCATCACGGCGGCGCTCGAGAAGGAAGGCGTGGCCCTCGATATCGGGGCCTACCGCGATGCGCCTCCCGGCCTTCGCATCTGGTGCGGCGCGACCGTCGAGCAGTCGGATCTCGAAGCCCTGACGCCCTGGCTCGACTGGGCCTTCGCGCAGGAAAAGGCGAAGCTCGCGAAAGCGGCTTGAGGCCACACCTCTCACGACCGTCATCCCCGGGCACGGCCCGGGGATCCACGCCTTTCAAGGGCTGAGCTTGCGATACCGGCGGACGTGGATGGCCGGGACAAGCCCGGCCATGACGCCATGAGGTTCAACCCATGCCCGCTCCCCGCGTACTCATTTCCGACGCCCTGTCCCCGGCCGCCGTGCAGATCTTCAAGGATCGCGGCATCGAGGTCGACTTCCAGCCCGATCTCGGCAAGGACAAGGAGAAGCTCGCCCAGATCATCGGCCAGTATGACGGCCTCGCCATCCGGTCCGCCACAAAGGTCACGGCAAAGATCCTGGAACAGGCCAGAAACCTGAAGGTGATCGGCCGCGCCGGCATCGGGGTCGACAATGTCGAGATCCCCGCCGCCACGGCCAAGGGCATCATCGTGATGAACACGCCTTTCGGCAATTCCATCACGACCGCCGAGCACGCCATCGCCATGATGTTCGCGCTCGCCCGCCAGATCCCGCAGGCCGATGCCTCGACCCAAGCCGGCAAGTGGGAGAAGAACCGCTTCATGGGCGTCGAGCTCACCGCCAAGGTGCTCGGCGTGATCGGCTGCGGCAATATCGGGTCCATCGTGGCCGACCGCGCCATCGGGTTGCGCATGAAGGTGATCGCCTACGATCCCTTCCTGTCGCCGGAGCGCGCCCTCGAACTCGGCGTCGAGAAGGTGGAGCTCGACGACCTGCTGCGCCGCGCCGACATCATCACCCTGCACGTGCCGATGACCGAGAAGACGAAGAACGTCCTGTCGGCGGAGAACATCGCCAAGACCAGGAGAGGCGTGCGCATCGTCAACTGCGCCCGCGGCGGTCTCGTCGACGAGGTCGCGCTGCGTGCCGCGCTCGATTCCGGCCATGTGGCGGGCGCCGCCTTCGACGTGTTCGTCGAGGAGCCGGCGACGTCCAATCCGCTCTTCGGCCATCCCAATGTGGTCTGCACGCCGCATCTGGGCGCCGCCACCACGGAGGCGCAGGAGAACGTGGCCCTGCAGGTGGCCGAGCAGATGTCGGATTACCTGCTCCAGGGCGCGATCCAGAACGCCGTGAACTTCCCGTCGATCACCGCCGAGGAGGCGCCTCGCCTGAAGCCGTTCGTGGCGCTCGCCGACAAGCTCGGCTCCTTCCTCGGGCAGCTCACGGAAGCTCCGATCAAAGGCATCCGGATCGAATACGAGGGCGCCGTGGCGGAGATGAACACCCGCGCGCTCACCTCGGCCGCCGTGACCGGCGTGCTGCGTCCCTTCCTGCAGGACATCAACATGGTGTCGGCCCCCGTGGTGGCGCGCGAGCGCGGCATCACCGTGGAGGAGGTCAAGCGCGAGAGCGCGGCCCGCGACTACGAGAGCTTCGTGCGCATCATCGTCGATGCGGACGACATGCCGCGCCATGCGGGCGGCACCGTGTTCCAGGACGGCAAGCCGCGTGTGACCGAGATCCGCGACATCACGGTCGACGCGGAGTTCGCGCCGAACATGATCTACGTCCGCAACGACGACAAGCCCGGCTTCATCGGCCGCTTCGGCACCCTGCTCGGCGAATCCGGCGTGAACGTCGCGACCTTCGCGCTCGGCCGCGACAAGCCCGGCGGCGATGCCATCTGCTTCGTGTCCGTCGACCAGCCGGTCTCCGACGAGCTCCTGCGCCGGATCGAGGAGATCCCGCAGGTCAAGCGCGCCCGCGCGGTGCGGTTCTGAGAAGAGGTTTCGAGATGGCCTCCGTCCCGTCGCAGCGCTTCGTCCTGACGCTCGCCTGTGCGAACCGTCCCGGCATCGTGGCCGCGGTCGCGGGACATCTGTCGGATGCCGGTCTCAACATCCTCGACGCCCAGCAATACGACGACACGCAGACGGATCGCTTCTTCATGCGTGTCGTGTTCGATCCCGTCTCGGGAACGAGCGACATCGAGGCCCTCAAGAGCGGCTTCGCGCCGCTCGCCGATCGCTTCGGCATGACATGGACCCTTCGCGATCCGGGCGAGAAGCGAAAGGTCATGCTGCTGGTCTCGAAGTTCGACCATTGCCTCGCCGATCTGCTCTACCGCTGGCGCATCGGCGAGCTCGATTTCGAGCCCGTCGGCGTCATCGCCAATCATCCGACAAACACCTACAGCCATGTGGATCTGGGCGACGTGCCGTTCCACTGGCTGCCCGTCACCAAGGACACCAAGCTCGAACAGGAAGCCCGGGTCTGGGAGATCATCCGCGACTCGAAGGCCGACCTGGTGGTGCTCGCCCGTTACATGCAGGTGCTGTCGGACGGCCTCGCGGCGAAGCTCGCAGGTCGCTGCATCAACATCCACCACTCGTTCCTTCCGAGCTTCAAGGGCGCCAAGCCCTATCACCAGGCCCATGCCCGCGGCGTGAAGCTGATCGGCGCGACCGCGCATTACGTAACGTCCGATCTCGACGAGGGGCCGATCATCGCGCAGGACGTGGAGCCCATCACCCATCGCGACTCGGCCGAGGATCTGGTCCGCAAAGGGCGCGACATCGAACGGCGCGTGCTCGCGCGCGCCGTGCGCCACCACCTCGAGGACCGCATCCTGCTCAATGGTCGCAAGACCGTGGTGTTCGCGGACTAGAGCATCGGACCCAAAAGTGGACTGGCACTTTTGGGATCCATTCCGATGCTCATTCTCTGAGCTCGCGCATCGTTCGGGGCGGAAAACCGGATCCACTTTTCCGTGCGATGCGCCAGTCCTGCAGGTCACCATACCTCCCACGTCATCACCGGCCCTGTGCCGGTGATCCCGATGAGAAAGGCGCCCGAGGCCGGCCATGACGGGGAGGCTGGCATCGCGGGTGAGCGTAGCCAGGAAGGCTTGCCGCACTCCGTCCCTACCGCCGCCGTTCCGCCAGCCCGATTCCGCCGAGCACCAGTGCCAGCCCGATCGCGTGATAAAGGGCGAAAGGTTCGCCGAGCAGGACCACCGCGAGCAGGGCGCCGAAGACCGGCACGAGGTTGACGAAGAGGCCCGCCCGCGCGGGGCCGATCAGCTCGACGCCGCGGATGAAGAAAATCTGCGAGAGCAGCGAGGGGAGGAGCGCGACGTAGAGCAGGATCAGCCATCCATTGGGGGTCGGAAACTGCGCCGTGCCCTGGATCATCTCCACGCCGACCAGAGGCAGGGAGCTGGCGAAGGCCACGAGGGCCATGGCGGCGAAGAACACGAGGCCCGGCATCTCCGGACGGTAGCGCAGGCCGAGCGTGTAGACGGAATAGAACACGCAGGCGATGAGCATCCACACGTCCCCGACATTGATCGCCAGCGCCTTCAGGATCTCCCAATCGGCCTTCACCGACACGGTGATCACGCCCACCAGGGTGACGACCATGCCGATGATCTGCAGCGGGATCACCCGGGCGCGGAAGACCACGATCATGCCGATGAGCACGAAGACCGGGATCGAACCCTGAAAGATGGTGAGGTTGACGGCGCTGGTGTGATGGGCGGCGGCGTAGAAGAGCGCGTTGAAGGCGGTGAAGCCGAAGACGCCCATGACCAGGGTGAAGAGCCAGCGCGCCCGGAACTTCGCCCGCTCGGCCACGAGCTGGCGCCCGACGAGGGGCATCAGGATCGCCACCACGACCACCCAGCGCAGGCAGGTGAGCACCATGGGCGAGACCTGCCCGATGGCGAGCCGGCCCGCGATGCCGTTGCCGGCCCACATGAGCGTGGTGAGGACCAGCAGCAGGTAGGCCTGTCCCCACAGCCCGTGCCGGAGCGAATGCAGTAATTTCATCGGAGGCCGGACCTCTCTGGCGCCTCGCGGGCAGAAGCGGCTCCACTTCTGCGCGGCCGACGATGCGCCGACTCCATGAAGATCGTACCGGATCGACCCCAAGAGCGGATTCGACGTTCGGGTCCGGTACGATTGCCCTTGCCGCCGCGCGCCGTTCGGCTAAACCGGCATGACGAGGAGCGGATGACACGCATGGCCTTACGGTTTCTGGTGGTTGAGGGCAATACGCGGGGTGCAAGGCAGGCCCACAGGCAAGCCTATGGACTCACGCTGTCGGAATCCTATGCGGACGTGATCCAGGGCATCGACCGGGAGGCCGTCTGCGACATCGCTTTCCCGACGGACGAAGGCGCGAACCTGCCGGATGCGGCCGGGCTCGAATCCTATGACGGCATCGTGCTCACCGGTTCGCATCTCAACATCTATGATCGCACCCCCGATATCCTGCGCCAGATCGACCTGATGCGGGCGGTCTACGCCTCCCGCACCCCGTCCTTCGGCTCCTGCTGGGGCCTGCAGGTGGCGGCCGTCGCGGCGGACGGGGACGTGCGGCCCAACCCGCTCGGGCGCGAGGTGGGCGTCGCCCGCAAGATCACCCGGACCGAGGCCGGCCAGGGCCATCCGATGCTCGACGGCCGCCCCCCGGCCTTCGACGCGCCGGCCATCCACCTCGACATGGTGACGGCCCTGCCGGGCGACTGCACGGTGCTCGCCGGCAATGCGATCTCGCCGGTGCAGGCCGCCGAGATCCGCCAGGACGGCGGCGTGTTCTGGGGCGTGCAGTATCATCCCGAGTTTTCCCTGGGCGAGCTCGCGGCCATCCTGGGCCGCCGGACCGATATGCTCGTGACGGAGGGCTTCTGCCGCACGACCGAGGACGCCGTCGCGTATACGCAGGACCTGGCGGCCCTCGACCGGGACCCGACCCGCTTCGATCTCGCCTGGCGGCACGGCATCGACGCGGAGGTGCTCGACCCCCAGCGTCGCGTCCGCGAGATCCGCAACTTCATCGAGCATCGGGTGAAGACGGCAAAGAGCGCCCGCGGACGGGCCTGACGGGAGGGCCTGCTCTCACGGTGCCGTCCCTTCGTCTCGCCACCTTCCGCCCTTCCTCGCCACCCTCCGTCCGTGCTGGCACCCACCTGTGTCGGCCACCCTCCGCCCGTCATTCCACTCTCGACGTCATGGCCGGGCCTGTCCCGGCCAACCCGATGCGGAAGAGCGGTGTGCCTTTCCGATCGAGATCACCGGCACAGGGCCGGTGATGACGTGGGAGTGGTGGACAGGTGTGGGTGCGATGATGTTCT
>NZ_JAGPUP010000439.1:0-13521 GCF_018069605.1 Microvirga sp. HBU67558
AGATCGACAACCGGATGGCTCCTCGAGTAGCCATCCCTCGCTACACGGCAAAGGTTAATGCAACATGGGGTTATTCCGGGCCTGGTGCCCTTCGACGGTAAAGTAGGGTCTGATGTGATCAGGCCAAACTGGAAGCCAACGGAGAGTATCCTCATGAAGCAGTATGTCGGATTGGATGTATCGCTGGAGCAGACAGCCGTCTGCATTGTCGATGAGCATGGGAAGGCGCTCTGGCGCGGCAAATGCGCCTCGACGCCCGAGGCCATTGCGGCAGTCGTCAAAGCGAGAGCGCCGCATGTGGTGCGGATTGGCCTGGAAAGCGGCCCGCTGTCGACATGGCACTGGCATGAGTTGAAGAAACACGGCTTGCCTGTGATTTGTCTGGACGCCCGCCATGCCAAGGCAGCGCTGTCCCTGCAGGTGAACAAGACCGACCCGAATGATGCGCTCGGTCTGGCACAAATCGTGCGCACGGGCTGGTATCGGGAGGTCACCGTCAAGAGCTTGGACAGCCAAGTGATCCGTAGCTTCCTCAGCTCACGAGCCCGTCTGGTCGAGGTGCGTGTCGACCTGATTAACCAGATCCGCGGCATGCTCAAGCCCTTTGGTCTGGTCGCCGGCAAGGGAGGCCGTCAGCCCTTTGTTGACCGCGTGCGCGAACTGGTAGCCGATGGGCCACTGAAGGATGCTGTTGAGGCCCTCCTGACAGCCTTGCAGGAGGTCAGCCGGCAAATCGGCATCCTCTCCCGTCGCCTCATGGCTCTGGCACGACAGAACCAAGCGGCTCGGCGGCTCATGACGGCTCCTGGCGTCGGCTCACTCGTGGCATTGGCGTATATCAGCGTCATCGATGCGCCGGAACGGTTCTCGAAGTCCTCGAGTGTGGGAGCTTATCTTGGTCTGACCCCGCGACGCTACCAGTCGGGCGAGGTCGACCGGAGCGGGCGGATCTCGAAATGCGGCGATCCGCTCCTGCGAACCTACCTCTTTGAGGCGGCGGGCATCATTCTCAACCGCGTCTCGCGCTGGTCGTCGATCAAGGCGTGGGGGACGCGGCTCGCCAGGAAGGTCGGTGGAAAGAAGGCCATGGTGGCGGTCGCCCGTAAGCTGTCGGTCATCCTCCACAGAATGTGGCACGATGGTACCGACTTCCGCTGGTCCAACAAGGAGGGCCTGCCGGCATGAGATTGTAGCTCACGAGATCCGCCCCCTGGCGGAGTGATGTCCCTTGTCGGGACGAGGCAGCAGCCATCGCGTGGGCACCGTTGCGGCCTGAAACCTGAACCTCAGGGAGCAGATTGACCGCGTATGCAACATGGCGAGGCTGAGGCTTCCGACCCCATCATGCGGCGGTGTTTGCCGACCACGGAGAGAACCATGACCCGACAGGTGATATCAGCCGAAATGACGGAAAGGGCCGCTCAAAGGGCTTGACCAGGATCCCCGGAATAAGAGAACAATGCCACCTGCACCATAGGGGCGCGTGGCGATGAAGACGTCGGCGTAACGGGCCTGTTCCGCCACCTTAATCGACATGGTGCCGAAGGTCTCGTCGAAGCGGCGTATCTCGGTTGGCACCTGAAGTCCGGTGAGCCTCTCGGCCAGACGCTTTGACGTGGCATCGCCGTCCTTGCGGGCTTGTTCTTCCAACTCGGTCACGAACTGCACGACGGCGGCAGCGCCGCCATCGAACGGCATGGCAATGGACAGGTCAGGCAGAAGGTTGGTGAAGACGCCGATCAGGTGAGCCTGCCCGGCGGACGCAATGGCTTGGCCATATTAAAGACGGATCTCGTCCTCCGGGCTTCCATCCAGATGCACCATGATGTCCTTGATCATCGTCCTCTCCCTCTGCCGGCCCAGGCGAGAAGCGGGTTCGCCGAGCCATCAATCTCGACCATTATGTGGTCGAAATCAGGACCGATGCTTTGATCTAGCGCAACGCACTTGGCGAAAGCGGCTGTCATTGTACGACAATCCTCTGCCCTACCACGAGGGTGAGAGCACGGAGGCTGAAATGCCACTTCGCACTTCCACGACGCTTAAAGGTGGCCGAGCCTCCAACCGTACGACCCAGGTTGCCCCGCTGCACGCACAGCCAAGTAAGGCAGCCGCAGCTCACGTCTTGGTTCCCCCACCGGAGGGTTCAACGGATAGTTGGGATGACGCTCAGCTCCATCGCCTCCGGGATGTTCTTGACCATGCTGCCCATGCGAGCCTGGCACGCCTCACCGGCGGGCTGTCACCGGCAGCCGTTGCCGACGCCTACATGGATTGGGCCGTCCACCTGGCCATCTCGCCGGGTAAGCAGGTGGAACTCGCCACCAAGGCAGCCCGCAAATGGGCTCGACTGGCGCAGTTCGCCTCCCACTGCGCAGTGGGCGGAGGCAGATGCGAACCGTGCATCGAGCCGTTGCCCCAGGACAAACGCTTCACTGAGGCCGAGTGGCAGCAATGGCCGTTCAATCTCATGCAGCAAGGCTTCCTGCTCCAGCAGCAATGGTGGGACAACGCCACGACCGATGTAGACGGCGTCACCAAGCAGCATCAGGCCGTGGTCGAGTTCATTTCGCGCCAGATCCTCGACATGGCATCGCCGTCGAATTTTCTCCTGACCAACCCGGTCGTGCAGCGGCGCATCATAGGAACGGGAGGCCAGAACCTCGTGCAGGGCTTCCGCAACTTCCTGGACGATTGGGAGCGGATTGTCCGCTCCAAGCCCCCCGCTGGCGCGGAGCACTTCCAGCCAGGCCGCGATGTGGCCGTCACGCCGGGAAAGGTGATCTATCGCAACCGCCTCATTGAGCTGATCCAATATGAGCCGACAACCGAGCAGGTTCGGCCGGAGCCGATCCTGATCGTGCCGGCCTGGATCATGAAGTACTACATCCTGGATCTTTCCCCCGAGAACTCCCTCGTCCGTTATCTCACGGACCAGGGCTTCACGGTGTTCATCATCTCCTGGAAGAACCCGACCGCGGAGGATCGGGACCTGGGCATGGACGATTACCGCAAGCTCGGGATCATGGCCGCGTTGGATGCCGTGAACGCCATCAAGCCCGATCAGAAGGTTCACGCGGTCGGCTACTGCCTTGGCGGCACACTCCTCTCGATTGCTGCGGCCGCCATGGCCCGCGATGGGGACAAGCGCCTGGCGACCATGTCCCTGCTGGCGGCGCAGGCCGACTTCCGCGAAGCCGGAGAGCTCACGTTGTTCATCAACGAGAGCCAGGTCCACTTCCTGGAGGACCTCATGCGGAGCCAAGGCTATCTCGACACCCGGCAGATGGCAGGAGCCTTCCAGCTTCTGCGCTCAAACGACCTGATCTGGTCGAGGCTCGTCCGCCACTACCTCATGGGCGAGAGGACGCCCCTGAACGATCTTATGGCTTGGAACGCCGACGCCACCCGCATGCCGTACCGCATGCACACGGAGTACCTGAGGCAGCTCTTCCTCAACAACGATCTCGCCGAAGGACGCTTCCAGGTCGATAGCCGGCCCATCGCCGTCAGTGACATTCGGGCGCCGATCTTTGCGGTCGGCACCGAGCGCGATCACGTGGCGCCCTGGCGGTCGGCATTCAAAATCCATCTCCTGGCGGATACCGACGTCACCTTCCTTCTCACTAAGGGCGGGCACAATACCGGCATCGTTGCCGATCCAGGTCAGGCTAAAGGAAACTTCCAGGTTCTGACGAGATCCGCCAGCGGTCACTATCTGGATCCCGACACTTGGACCAGGGTTGCGCCCCGCTTCGAGGGCTCCTGGTGGCCGGAATGGGTGCGCTGGCTGGGCTCACATTCCGACGAGCATACCAATCCACCGGCCCTGGGTGCACCGGCGCAGGGTTACCCTGCCCTGTACGATGCACCCGGCACCTATGTGAAGCAGGCCTGATCGGCGGCCGTGACATCTCCCCGAGGCTATGGGGTGATCGCCACCTTCAGCACGCCGTCGCGCTGGTTGGCGAAGAGGTCATAGGCCTCCTCGATCTGATCGAGCTTGAAGCGGTGCGTCACCAGTGGCCGCGTGTCGACGCGTCCCGAGGCGATGGCTCCCATAAGCCGGCGCATGCGCTCCTTGCCGCCGGGGCAGAGCGTGGTCCGGATGGTATGATCGCCAAGGCCTGCCAGGAATGCGTCGAGCGGGATCTTGAGGTCACCCGAGTAGACGCCGAGCGATGAGAGGCTGCCGCCTGGACGGAGCACGCGCAACGCTGCCTCGAAGGTCTGTTGCCGCCCGAGCGCCTCAATCGAAATATCAACGCCGCGGCCATCAGTGAGGCGGCGGATCTCCTCAACCGGATCGGCCTTCGTGAAGTCAACGACGTGATCGGCGCCCATTCGGCGTGCCATCTCGATGCGCTCGGGCACGCTCTCGACCGCAATGATCGTCGTTGCCCCCATCAGGCGCGCGCCCGCGGTAGCGCACAGACCAATCGAACCTTGTGCGAAGACCGCCACCGTATCGCCAATGTGGATGTTGCCGCTCTCCGCGCCGGAAAAGCCGGTGGACATGATGTCGGGGCACATCAGCACCTGCTCGTCGGTGAGACCGTCCGGCACCAGAGCCAGGTTCGTCATGGCATCCGGCACCAGAAGGTACTCGGCCCGTGATCCATCGAGGGTGTTGCCGAAGCGCCAGCCGCCGAGCGGCTTCCAACCATGCTTGGTGCCGGCCGCATCCTGGGAGTGGCACCCGCACAGGCAAGCCTCGCTGTACCCGCTCGGAGTGATCGCGCCCGCGACGACCCGCTGGCCCTCGTGGTAGCCTTGCACCGCCGAGCCGAGCTTCTCGATGACGCCGACCGGCTCATGACCGATGGTGAGGCCTCGGGCCACCGGGTATTCGCCCTTGAGGATGTGGACGTCAGTGCCGCAAATCGTGGTGGTGGTGATGCGGACGAGCGCATCGTGGGGACCAACGTCCGGAATCGGCTTCTCGTCGAGCACGATGCGGCCGGGCTCGACGAAGACGGCAGCTTTCATCCTTGGCATGGCAACCTCCTCCTATGTGCTGTGTCGGTGCTTGGCCGCTCTCCTGACGTGGCCTGCCGTACCCCTGACGTCAGTAGGAGAGGAACAGCGCTACGGGGCATTGCTTCAGGAGGGACTGGGTCACGCCACCGAACATCAACTCGCGCAGCCGCGAATGGACGTATCCGCCCATGACGATCATGTCAGCACGGGTCAGGGTAGCGTGGTTACGCAGGGTCTCGGCCACGTCGCCGTTCAGGGCCGGCAGGGTCTGGACATTCACATTGAAGCCGTGGCGGGTCAGATGCGGCGCGATGTCGGCGCCGGTTACGGTCCTGGGCAGGTCCTTCTCGCCCATCACGGCGACCACTTCCACGGTCTCGGCCGCCCGCAGGAACGGCAGGGCGTCGGCCGCGGCACGGGCGGCGCGGCCGCTGCCGTCCCAGGCCAGGATAACACGCTGGGCGCGGAATACGGCCTGACCGGGCGGGACAACAAGCAGTGGACGGCCGCTGTCCATCAGCAGGGCATCGATCAGGCCCCGGTCGAGGGCGAGGGCTTCCGGCTCTGCGTCGACCACGGTGAGATCATGCAGACGGGCCTGCGCCCGGAAGACGGCGAGCAGTGCCGGATAGCTGAGATGCGGGGCTGCGGTGGACCACACAATTCCCGCCGCGCTGGCATCGCCTTGGGCACTGCGGGCCGCCGCCTCGGCAAGGGCGTGAAGGCGCTGGTTCTCCTCCTGGACAAGACCGGCCACGACCTTGCTGATCCCGGCACTCGACAGGTCCAGCTTGACGGAAGCGGCCTGGACAGTGGCGTGGGCGCCCGCCTGCTGCGCCAGCGAGAGGCCATAGCCCAAGGCGGCCGAGTTCTCGTCGGGACCGAACTCCTTCGTCAGGCCGATCAACACGCTCTTGATGTTCTCGATCATGTCATTCCTCCCTCTCGTATCCCTGGAGCGAGACCGTGGAAGAAGAAATCGCCCCGCGTAGGAACATCACCTCGATCTGCCGCAGAGGTTGAGAAAACAACCTGCGCCTGCGGCTTAGCTGCGGCTATGGCAGGGCATGAGCCGAAGCCGGCTTGATGTCCTTCGGCTGCACGATTTTCTCCCCACCCGCCATGTTCTTGATCAGGTAGGCCGGCAGACGCTCGGTCCCAGCCGGGACAATGTTGACGACGCAGTAGGTGCGTCCTTTCTCCCTGTCAGCGGCACCCTCGCTCAAACGGACAAGCTGACCGATGTGAAACGTGGATTGCATGGAACCCTCCTGAAGGCTTCGGTGGGATCAGCACCTGAGATCAACCACAAGGAAATCCTCTTAGGCTGCGAACGACTGGCCGCGTTGCTGCATCCAGAGCTGGTTCAACAGGTCGACATAGGGCTGACGCCTCTCACAGTGGGCGGCCCTGAGTTTTTCGCTGATGGACTGCTTGATTTCCTTGGCGCTGGCGCTCTTCTCGACTTTCTCCAGTTCGACCTGGTGCTCGAAATCGATGTGGCCTAGCGTCCGCGCGACCTCTTTCATCATCAGGTCAAGGCCGGGCGAGTACATCCGGTACTGATGGCTGGCGTGATTGGACATGTTTCCCTCCATGATTGTTCATCATTATGTGGAGCCACGTTGATCCAAGAACTTTACGGCATCTTAGGCCAGTATCGTTGATGCGGAGCAAAGAGAAACTCCGTATTTTTACGGAGACATGGCCCGCAGGGCAGCCCCGGCCACGCGGATATCCGAGGGAGCCGGTCCTGATCGGAGGGGAGCCTATGATCGATCAGCAATATGACGAGCTCACTCGGAGAATGCTGGATGACGCAGCGGGCCGGATCGAGAATGGCCCCGATAACGAGGACACCTTAATCTTCATTTCCAACGCGCTGTCTGACTGCACCGCGGCGATCGATGCCCATGCTGAAGGCGTCGAGATGTCTGCGCAGACGTTTAAGTCCATGTGCAGAGTCCTTCATGCGATCCGCATCAGGATTGATGCCGCCGTAGCGCGCCCGTAGAAGCATTCATGCAGTTGGAGGCGATTCATCCGTGCGTCTAGTTAGTTCTCAGGCAACGTATGAGGTGTTTCCGAAGCTAAGCCGCGCGGGATGAGCCTGCTGATTTGCACCTTTTCAGTGGTACCTTCTGGGCATGACGTGGCCAGTGTTTGTGATGGGCCTCGCCCTTCTTGTGCCTGTTGTCTTGACCTTCGACCCGGCCGCAAGTCCAGGCTTAGGATGCCGATGCAGGCGAAAAAGTCTTTGCCGTTTGCAAGGCCTGCCACCAGGTCAGCGAGAACGCCAAGATGCGGTGGGTCCCACCTGAACGGCGTCACCGGACGGCGCTCGGGATCCGTGGACGGCTATAAGCACTCCCCGTCAACAAGAACTCCGGCCTGACCTGGGACGAGGCGACGTTCGCCGAGTACATCAAGGACCCCAAGGCCGAGGTGCCGGGCACACCGAAACGAAAAGCCGCCCCGTCAGGAGCGGCTTGAGGCTCAGCATGAGCTGACACCTTAACAGGCTGATCAAGCCGTCTGCAGGTTGGTCGCAGATTCTTTGCGGGTGCGGCGGTCAGCTTCCACCTCATAGGAGATCTTCTGGCCTTCCGCCAAGCCACGCATTCCGGCGCGCTCGAGCGCGGTAGCATGGACGAAAACATCCTTGCCGCCATTGTCCGGTTGAATGAAACCATAGCCTTTGGTTTCGTTGTACCACTTCACAGTTCCAGTCGCCATTGGATCTCCTTTTTGTTCCATCAGATGCGCTTTTGCCCGTTCATCGGGCCGTGAATGGCGGAGAGGTCAAGCATTCGGCCGGACGCGGATCCGTCCCAAATTTCGATCACCGACATGCTCCCTCCTCCCTTTCGTCAAGCCCAATACCTCTCGGCGGACCCGTCGGGCACTTGGGAGCCTCCCGTAATCGCTAGGCCGCGGCGAGGATCTCGTCGGCCGGCCCAAAGAACTCGTAGTGGATGCGGTTCGACCGGAATCCGGCCAAGGCCAACCCTCCCACGAACGCCCGCAGGAACGGCCGCGGGCCGCACAGGTAGAAGCCGGCCTCGTTCAGTGGCGTGTTGGCCCGCAACCAGTCCACCGTGATCAGGCCTTCATGATCGTAGTCGTCCCCGAGCCGATCCTCCGGCCGCGGCTCGACGTAGAAGGTTGTCGCGCGGCTGTTGGGATAGGCCTCGGCCAGGGAGAGACACGGTCCCTCATGGCATGGGTCGAGCCGTTCAGCGTGCCATGCACGTAATGCACAGCCTTGTTGGGATAGCGGGCCGCAATGGTCTCCAGCATACTTATCATCGGGGTTAGCCCGACGCCGCCGCTCAGGAGCACCACGGGGCGCGGCGACTCCTCGTTGAGGAAGAACTCGCCGGCGGGCGGCGCCACCTTGAGAACGGTCCCGATCTCGGTCTGCTCATGCAGTCAGGTGGAGGCGATGCCCTGCGGTTCCCGTTTGACAGAGATCCGGTAGGTCTCGCCGTTCGGCGCGCTGGAGATGCTGTAGTTGCGCTTGAGCGGGTGCTGGCCCGGCACTTCGATCCAGAAGGTCAGGTACTGACCGGGCTTATGGAGCAGGACAGGCCGGCCGTCCTCGGGCCGGAGCACGAAGGAGGTGATGACCTCGCTCTCGCGCTGCTTGCTCTCGATCCGGAAGTTGCGCCAGCCGTTCCAGCCGCCGGGCGCCGTGGAGAGACTGGTGTAGATGGCCTTCTCGCGTCCGATCAGCACGTGCGCCAGGAACCAGTACGCCTCGCCCCAGGCGGTGAGGATCTCGTCCGTGGCGGCATCCCCAAGAACGTCCTTGATCGCGCCGAGCAGCGCCTCGGCCACGTGAGGGTAGTGCTCGGGCAGGATGTTCAGGCCTACGTGCTTCTGGGCGATGCGCTCGACGGAGGGCGCCAACGCGCCCAGGTTGTCGATGTTCTGGGCGTAGGCCAGGATGGCGCTCGCCAGCGCCTTGGGCTGCGAGCCGGTCTCGCCGTGATGCGACTGGTTGAAGAGGTCGCGGATCTCCTCGTTCCGGAACATGCGCTCGTACATGCGCTTGGTGATCGCCAGCCCATGCTCCTGAAGCGCAGGCACCGTGGCCTTCACGAGATGGATGGTATTGTCACTCAATGTGTCCGTCACGGATGACCTCCTGGGATGCCGCATCAGGGGAAAGGGTGCCGACGGACCGGTTCGGCATGGGTGAGGCCCGCCGTAGGTTCTCAGGCGTTACGCCGTCGGGTCCGGTGCCGAAACCCAGGCTTTTTCCTTAAGGGATTGCCCTGACCACCTTCGGTCGCAGGCCAGACGGTGTCCCGGTCACTGCCGCCGCGACCGCGCGGTCGGTGTCTCGGCACGCTGAGCCTTCTCGGCGGCCGCCTGGACGTTTAGGCCCGCCAGAGCTTGGGCTGAAGGTCGTCTTCGGGATTCCGTTCTTCGGCAGCCGCACCCGCCCTGACGTGACGAGCATGCGGATGTGGGCCAACGCGCCGCGCAGGTGAGCTGCTGCGGGCTGGCATCGATCCAGGCAATCCGAGACAGGCGCCTTAAGGACAATTCCTGAATGGTTCGGCAGGGCGCTTGGGACATATCAATCCTGCACCCGCAGAGCGGGGGTTTGCCCAAGGATAATGCAGCAGGGCCACCATGCCAATCTTCCCAGGATCGATCATTCTCGTCATCGACGATGACGCCGCCGTTCGGCAGTCCCTTAAGTTCGCCCTTGAGCAGGAGGGGCTGGAGGTGCACCTCTACGACAGCGGCGAGCAGCTCCTGGCGGATCCCGCCCTGCCCCAAAGCGGGTGCTTGGTCGTGGACTATGCCATGCCGGAGGTGGACGGGATCACCCTGGTCGAGCGTCTGCGGCAACGACATGTTGGCCTGCCGGCCATCCTGATCACGGCTAAAGGCTCACCGGCGGTCCGGGAGCGCGCCCTGCGCTCCGGCTTCCAGCAGGTCTTGGAGAAGCCCCTCGAGGACAGTTCCCTGCTCGACGGCATCCACGGTGCTCTGGCGGCCGCCGCATAACCAGGCCCGCTGCGCCGGGGACGACCTCCGTAGAATCCCCTAGGGAGAGTATCTGAATTTTGCGGGATCAAGCGTGGGAGTATTGATCAACTCAGGTCAGACACCCAGAACGAGGGTTCCATGCACACCGCCCTTGCCGCCACCGCTTCGCTGCCCATCCAGGGCCCCGCCCTGCTTACGGGCGTTCCGTCGTTCCGCCCGGAGCGAGAAGCCGTCATTGTGGGCGCAATCCGTGCCTTCACGAAAGACGAGGAAATCTTCGCCGAAGGTGACAGGACAGTCTTTGTGTACAAGGTGGTGTCCGGTGCAGTGAGGACCTGCAAGCTCCTCAATGACGGGCGACGGCAGATTGCGTCTTTCCACCTGCCAGGCGATTTCTTTGGCATCGAGACCGGGGAGGAGCACCGCTTCACCGCCGAGGCGCTTGGGAACACGACCGTAATCAAGTATCGGCGCGGCAGCCTCGACACGTTACCAACCGGCGGTGAGGCCTTGTCCCGGCAGATCATAGCCGCGATGATGCGCGCGCTCGAACGAGCCCAAGCCCACATGCTATTACTTGGCCGCAAAAGCGCCGTGGAGAAAATCGCCGCTTTCCTGCTCGACCTGGCAGAGCGTGAGACTGACCACGGACACATCGATCTCCCAATGTCCCGAACCGACATCGCCGATTATCTCGGTCTGACGATTGAGACCGTGTCCCGCACCCTCACACAGCTGGAGCGCCAAGGCATCATCGCGATGCCGGCGCAGCGGCGATCGATCGTGTTGCGGAACACGGCTGCACTGCAGCACCTCGACAGTTGACCGCCGTCTCTGATGATCTGCACTCCACGTCATGATCGTCTGCTCCTGCAACGTTTTCTCAGATGGTGACGAAGACCTGCCTGTCGCATGGGCCCTTGTGCCCGCGCACGCTGGCCCAGGTCTACCGCTGCCTCGGCTGCAGTCCTCAATGCGGGCGATGTGCAACGACCATCCGCTCCATCCTGTCCAACCAGGCGTCCCTAGCGGCGCAGCAGCCCACGGCCCGCTGCGCGCAGAACTCCTGTGGCTCCCTGTGTGGCCCATCCCCGCGCCGCCCCGGGCGAAGACCGGCCGTGCTGCAGGTGCTTACCCATCACTCATCTGGATTGATTGCCACAACATCATCGTTCAGCGATCATGGCTGACATTTAATGCATGGAGGGAGTGTCATTCATTGATCACCGCCGCACAAATCCGTGCTGCCCGTGCTCTCCTTGGCATTGACCAACGCCAGCTCGCGGAGATGGCAGGGGTCTCGCTGCCAACCATCCAACGCATGGAAGCAAGCGCAGGTAATGTGCGAGGGGTGGTTGAGACGCTTACGAAGGTTGTCGAGGCGTTCGACCGGGCTGGGATAGAACTCATCGGCGAGAATTCGGTGAGCCGTGAAGGCGGACGAGGCGTGCGGTTCAAGCAAGTCAAGACCGCAAGCGGCTCCTCCTGACGCAAATGACCGCGACCGTTGCTTTGGAGCAATGATCCCTGCCGCTCCAGTGGCTAGAGGAGGCGCCGGTATGCCTGCACGGGCTGTTGACCTAACCTTTGCCGAACTGTTCACTCCGAAGCTCGTCACGGTCCTGCGGGAGCGATATCGATTAGCCGACCTCCGCGCTGATGCCGCGGCTGGTTTGACGGTCGCTATTGTAGCCCTGCCGCTCTCGATGGCGATCGCCATCGCCTCAGGGGTGAGCCCCGACCGGGGCCTTTACGCAGCTATTGTCGGAGGCTTCATCGTCTCGGCACTGGGAGGAAGCCGGTTTCAGATCGGCGGGCCGGCAGGGGCCTTTATCGTGCTGGTGGCGGCAACTGTCGAGCAGCACGGCGTCGATGGGCTCCTCCTTGCAACCATGCTCAGCGGCCTGATTCTGCTGGCGATCGGGTTCCTGCGGCTTGGAACCTTCATCAAGTTTATCCCCTATCCGGTGACCGTGGGCTTCACGGCCGGCATTGCCGTCATCATCTTTGCGAGCCAGCTCAAGGAACTGCTGGGGCTCCGGCTCGACAAGGAACCCGGGCCCTTCATTCCCAAGCTCATGGCGCTCTGGGACGCCCTGCCGACCCTGAATGTCGCGGCCTTGGTAGTAGCTTTTCTGACCGTTGGCATCATTGTCATCGTCCGGCGCTTCCGTCCGCACTGGCCGGTGTTCGTCATTGCGGTGGCTGCAGCCGCCCTCGCGACCTGGATCCTGGGCTTGCCCGTCGAGACCATTGGAACCCGCTTCGGCGGCCTGCCCCAATCCTTGCCCGCGCCACATCTGCCCCCGATCTCCGCCGCGAGGATCGCCGAGCTTCTTCCCGCCGCCCTGTCATTTGCCCTGCTGGGCGGCATTGAGAGCCTCCTTTCGGCCGTGGTCGCAGACAGCATGACGGGCCGTCGCCACCGCTCGAACTGCGAACTGGTGGCGCAGGGCTTCGCGAACGTTGCCTCGGGGTTGTTTGGCGGCATCTGTGTCACGGGCACGATCGCCCGTACCGCCACAAACGTCCGCTCTGGGGCCCGTGGTCCGGTCGCAGGGATGCTGCACTCGGTGTTCTTGCTCCTGTTCATGCTGACTGCGGCGCCGCTCGCCTCCTTCATCCCGCTCTCGGCTCTGGCGGCTGTCCTCGCGACCGTTGCCTGGAACATGGCGGAAAAGCATGAGTTCGCGACGCTGCTGCGGGCCTCGAGGGGGGACGCCGTGGTACTGCTCGCCACGTTCCTGCTGGTGGTATTCCGCGATCTCACTGAAGGTATCCTCGTGGGCTTCGGCATTGGCGTGCTCGTGTTTCTGCAGCGGATGGCGGAGGCGGTCGAAGTCGAGCAATCTCCCCTCCTGCCGGAGGAGGATCGCCCCGACACCGTGAACGGCAACGGCCGTGAGCCGTACGATCCCACGCTCGCGACCGATCCGGACGTGGTGGTGTACCGGATCTCAGGCGCATTCTTCTTCGGCGCGGCCGCAACGGTGGCCGCGGCGCTTGATCGCATCGCAGAACATCCTAAGGCTTATGTCATCGATTTCTCGGCCGTTCCGGTGCTCGACAGCACGGCGGCTGCCACCATCGAGGGTTTCGTGCGCAAAGCACAACGGCACAACGCAGCCATCTATGTTGCTGGCGCCCGACCGCTGATCCGGCGGGTGCTACTCACCCATGGCATACGGCCACCGCGAGCCCGCTTCAAACGAACCGTGCCGGAGGCACTCGCGTCAGTTCATAACAAGTTTGAGGAGGACGAGCCTCCCGCAAAGTTCTGAAGGTAATCCATGACGAAAGGCATGGATGAAGGCCTGTTCGAGCCGACAAATAATTGTGCTGCCCAGTGCGCGACGGCAGATCTCAGATTTGGAAGCGATCGTTTTGCGTCGGAGCGTATGGCACTACCACCTGATTGACCGGCGCTGATGAAAGGGCACGACAGGCGAGTGGTCCTGACCCATCAAACTTTCCGGGCATTTTGATCCTTGAGGAGGGTCAGTGCCATGAAGAGATCGCGGTATACGGAAGAAC
>NZ_JAGPUP010000440.1:0-13535 GCF_018069605.1 Microvirga sp. HBU67558
TCGCCAGGGCACTCAAACAAGGAGGTCTTCGGAAGATTGTGCGAAGGTCCGCTCGCGCTGCGAATGCAGGCGGATGGGCAAGGTCAGTCCCGTGCCAATGGCAGACCTTCCCAAGCTCCTTTGACTTCAGGAATGCTCCGATTGGAAGGTCCACCATTGCAAGGTGAGAGGAATGCTGACTGGACCGGGGGTGAATTGCAGGGTCCACGTCATGACAGTCGAACTCGAAGCCGCGGTGCCGCCCAGTCGATGAAGGCCCGAGCCTTGGGTGCGAGCCGACCTCCTTCGGGATAGACAAGGGTCACAGGCATGGGCTCGGGGGCGAACTCTTCGAGGATCGCGAGCAGGGCACCTGAGCGCAACTCCTGCTCGATTTGATATGACAGGAGACGGACAGTCCCCAGACCCGCCACCGCCGCGGCCACCGCAGCTTCCGTCGAGTTCACAGCCAGGCGCGTCCGCGGCTCGGCTGTCCAGGCGGGGCTGTCGCCGCGATAGCGCCATTCGGGCGCGCGCTCAAAGCCCTGGAACGTGATGCCGTCATGCTGTGCGAGATCGCCTGGCGTATTGGGAACTCCGCGTCGAGCGAGGTAGGCAGGGCTGGCGCAGGCAATACGGCGGATAGACCCGACCTTCGTCGCCCGTAAGCCGCCATCGACCAAATGGCCAATGCGAACGGCAACATCGATGTGTTCCTCGACTAGATCCACTTGGCGGTCGTTGAGGAAAAGCCGCAGGTCGATCTCTGGGTGCTCCTTCAGGAAGTCGAGGGCGATCGGCAAGACATGAATTCGACCGAACATCGTAGGCGCTGTCACGTGAAGCTCACCCCTGAGCGTAGTGTACTCGCCCGCCGCCTCGCGCTCTGCTTCCCCGACTTGCTCCAGGATGCGTTTGGCCGCCTCCACATATCCGCGGCCCGCGTCGGTCAGCTCAACCCGTCGACTTGTGCGCACCAGAAGCTGGGCGTTCAGGTGCCGCTCCAGGTCCGCCACCTTGCGGCTCACCGTAGCTAGAGGCGCGCGCAGGCGGCGTGAGGCGGCCGACAGGCTTCCCTCCTCCACGACGGCGAGCAGAACGGCCATGGCGTCGAAGCGGTCCATCGCACCTTCCAAAAAATGAGAGGAAAGGTCTTGAATTCGTAGGATACCGGTTGGGACAGGGAGGGTCTAGTGTCTGCCCAGACTCGGGCGTCGACATCGATCAGGATCATCACCTGGGTCACAAAACCTTGGAGCTTCTCCCATGCCCCTCTCGCTCTCCCGTCGCGCTTTCGCCTTTGGCCTTCCGACTGCCGGGCTTATGGCCGGTGCACAGACCCTGCCTGCACGAGCCGTAAGCAGCCAACCCGCCTCCGCTGTCACGCCGCTCGCGCAAATCAAGGTGGGCCGCTTTACCGTGACGGCGCTGTCGGATGGCTACGCGGATATGTCCTATGGCTACTTCCCGGGCCGGACGTCCGAGCAGGTCGAAGCCGCGGCCAAGGCCCAGTTCACGGCACGACCCAGCGGTGTGCGCTTTCTGTTCAATCAGTATCTCATCGAGGACGGATCGAGCCGCATCCTGATCGATGCCGGACCCGCCGGCACGCTGGGACAAACCGGGCAACTTCCCCAGGCGCTTGCCGCCCGCGGGTTGAAACCCGAACAGGTCGACGCTGTGATCGTGACTCACATGCACCAGGATCACCTGGGAGGCCTTGTCGCAGGCGGCCGCCGTGTTTTCCCGAAGGCGGAGGTGTATGTCGACCGGCGCGACATCGCGCATTGGACCGATCCGAGCAAGCAGGCCGCCGCGCCCGACTATCTGCAACCCAGCTTCCGCCTCTCGGCCGACCTCGTTCGGCTGTATCCGAAGCTCCAGGCCACCCAGGGCGACCACCAGATCGCCCGCGGCGTGTCACTTGTCGACCTTGCGGGACATACTCCAGGCCACATCGGTGTGCGGATCGAGGACCGAGGACAAAGCCTAATCATGGTCTCCGACATGCTGTTTCCGGTGGTGCACCCGGCCATGGGAACCGACGTGAACTTCCTGATGGAGGCGGATCGGCCGGCAGCACAAGCCATGCGAGCCCGTTTCTTCCCCCGGGCAGCCGAGGAGGGTGTGCTCATTGCAGCAACGCACATGCCTTTCCCTGGTCTCGGCCGGATCGTGTCCGACCAAGGCCATTTGGCTTGGCATGCCGCTGACTGGGCCTACCAGGACTGATGCCGCAATCCTCCTGTTTTCCACGAGGTTGACCATGCTACACAGATGGCTCGAGATCGCATCGACCCCTTCAGTGAAGGTCGCGCGTGAGCGATACGGAAGCGCAGCCCAGTACGCGCGCCTGGATGGCACGCTGGACAGGGCTGGGCCGGTCCGCAACGACCGGCTCGGCGACGCAGAAGCGGCTTTCATTGAAGGACGCGACGGGTTCTATCTCGCCTCTGTCTCCGAAACCGGCTGGCCTTATGTGCAGTACCGGGGTGGCCCGGCGGGATTCCTGCGCGTCCTGGACGATCACACGCTTGGCTTCGCGGATTTTCGGGGCAATCGGCAGTATGTGACGACCGGCAACGTTGCGGAGAATGATCGGGTCTCGCTGTTCCTGATGGACTACGCTCATCAGCGGCGGCTCAAGATCTTCGGGCACTTGCGGATGATCGATGTGAGCGCGGACCCCGAACTGGTGGCAACCCTCGCCGTGCCAGACTACGCGGCTCGTTCCGAGCGCGGGGCCCTCATCCAGGTTGAGGCTTTCGACTGGAACTGCCCTCAGCACATCACCCCTCGCTTCACGCACGAGGAACTGGACCTGGTGCTCAATCCGGTGCGTGAGGAGATCGAGCGTCTGCGCGCCGAGAACCGACGCCTGCGTCATCGGCTGGGCCGAGAGGCGGGAACGGCCGGTCAGGATTGATATCACCAGGCGCACGATGCGCATCACTGTACGCAAGCAATACCGTCGGCGCACTTGAACCGCCCTTCGCAGATTTCAATGACGACCATAACCTCGGGAACACGTACGGTCCGCATTGGGTCATCCGAGGAGATGGCTAACGCCACAGGAATGTCTGTTGTCTCCTTCGTCAGCAGACCTTCGGTGTACTTCGCGAATGTGCCGAGACCTGACTTTCCTACACACGATGCGGCGCCATCGGAGAGCCGGATCGCCAGGGAATAGGGTGCCCTCTTGCCGCTGGCCTACTTCGGACCGGAACGTGGGTTGCGCGCGCAGGCCTCAGTCCGGCGCCCCCTCCATCTTGATCGCTTAGTAGCGGCCGCCGACCCCGAGGCTCATCGCCTGGTCGCCGATCTCGAACACCTTCGCCACCACGAGGTTGACCGGCACCGTCAGCTTGTTGTTCGTCCAGTCGGCGCTCGATTCCGTGTTGAGCGTGACGCTCCACCCCTGACCGAAATTGTACGACGCGAATGGCTGGACGAAGGTGGAGCTCACGTTGAAGCGACCGGGCGGCCGGCATAGGACCAGACGTGGTTGGCGAGCCCCCGATGGTCCACGCCCCTGGTGCGTCAGCACGACGCCGGTCGGACCCACGCCCCATTTCTCCGTGCCGAGGCTGTCATCGGTGGCGGTCGGCCACAGGAAGGCGGGGCCAACACCCCAGATCAGCCCGCCCGCCGTCGGCTTCGACGGCGAGAGGAAGAAGCTCTTGGTGGTTTCGCCTAATCCGAATTCGAAGGTCGGCACGTCCCGGGCGTGGAACCATCCCGCGATGATGCTGCCGGCAGCCAGCAATCCCCGGACGGCCCAACCGATCATCGCAACCTCCCCGAAATGGCCGCAAGGATGTCAGTGCACCGCGGAGGGACTCGTTGCGGCAGGCTCCCGACCGCTCCCGAGATCGGACGCGAACCCGAGCGGCAGGGTGGCCACGACCAGCGTACCCCGCGCATGGCTCAGGAGCCGCAGGCTGCCGCCGAACCGCACCATGCGGGCCTGCATGCTGGTGACGCCGACCCCGAGCAGGGCTCCGCTCTCGGCCGCCTTCCGGACGCCGCGGGTCAGCCCACAGCCATCATCGAGAACGCGCAGCTTCAGGGTATCGGCCTCGACCCGCAGGTCGATGATCAGCCGGGACGCGGCCGCATGCCGATAGGTATTGGTCAGCGCCTCCTGGATGACCCGGAGCAGAGCGCGCTGGACATCGAAGGGGAGGCTGTCAGCCGTGTCGGGCATGCGGATGGAGGCGTCCAGGCCCGTCCGGCGCGCGAAGCCGGCCGCAAAAGCCTGCACGGTTCCAGCCAAGCCGCTATGCTCCAGGCCCGGCGGGTGCAGGAGATAGGTAAAACTGCGCAGCTCCCTGGCAGCTTCCTCCACCGCGTCCGCGGCCTCATTGAGCACCTTCTGGCCCTCGCCGGAGCTGACATACTGCTTCAGCCGCATGAGGTGGAGGTCGGCTGCCACGAGATGCTGGGTAGTCGAGTCGTGCAGTTCCTCGGCGATCCGTTGCCGCTCCTCGTCCTGGAGGCTCAGGAAGCGTCCGGCGAGCTCATCCAAGGCTGCCTTGGCGGCACGCTGTTCCGTGACGTCGGTGAAGAAGACGCTCAATCCCTCCGTCGAGGGGCAGACCAGAAGATCGAGACAGCGGCCGCGCCGCAGGCCGGACATCACCTCACGCCGGATGCGCCGCCGCCCCTCCATGCCCTCGCGAATGACGCGGCTGCACTCGGCATCAGGACTGCACAGGTCCCAGAGGGACGTGCCCAGGACCTGGTCCAAATCCGGGCCCACCCAGTCCCTCGCCGCCTCGTTGAGGTCGGTGACGCGATAAGACCTGTCCAAGGTGAAATAACAGTCGCTGACGCTGGCCAGGACAGACCTGAGCCGCTCGTTTGCATGGTCGACCTCTACCGCCGCTCCGATGCGACCCGGCAGGTCATGCTGCTGCCGCTTCTCCGATGCGGTCCGCGGCGAGGACAGGTCACCCATGGCGCAGCTCCAGAACAAGGGAACGACCGGATGACGGAGATTGTCGCGGTGCCGTCGATGTGGCTGGCTAGGCGATCCGCATCCGATTGGCCTGGCAGTCTAACATAGATTAAACGGCGACGGGATGGGACGGCACCAGCTCGCGCTGGCATGTGTGTCGGCACCAATGACGGCTTCGGCATTGGATATGAGCGCTGATGTTGTTCCTATCAGAGCATCGATCTCACTGCGTACAAACTGCGGAAGGTCTCTTCAGGGTGAGGCAGTGACGATCCCCTGCCCTCCGGGAACGTCCGCTGTCCCTGGCGAGCCTGTGTGAAAACTCGAACAGGCTGGGCCTTGGCGCACTATTTATACAATCTTGTGCTTTTGCACCGGGAAATCCCCGGCCTTCTCGCGACCGCAAGACAGAAAATTGCTCGAAGACACGAACGGTCAGTGTTTTCACACAGGCTCCCTGGCAAGAGCAGACTTTAGGCCCACTTCCGAGAGGTGCCACGTCCGGACCTTTCGTCTACCGAGTTCATGCTTCGGCCGTCGCACGGCAGATGGTCACGCCCAGGGGGAGAACCGACATCGACTCAGAGTGCTTGCAGATCCGCTTGCGGTCAGTGAATGGTGGGATCCAACGTAATCGACAGCAAGGTACGGCCGGTGGGATCCGCGATATCGAGCCTCCAGCCTTGCCAGGATGCGCCGAGTTGGATCGCCTCGGTCCGAATATCCTCGATGGCCTGCAACGCCATTTCTTTCGCCGTGGCCAAATCCGAGACCTCAATGCCGATGTCATCCAAGATCATCTCTTCGCCGTTCGCCAGGTGAAAATAGCAGCGCATCGATGGTTCTGGATCCAAGAGGATGGCAGGGTGCTCGACCGAGACCTCAGGTGGCATCGATACTGCTAAGGTCTTATACTGGTATTTAGCCGTACGCCATGGCCTTGCCAACAGAACGACTTGGCAATCCTCGTACGCGGAATAAAAACCACACCAAACCGTTACGCTTTCTTATTGGTGGTAATGTACTGGCCTTGCCAAGCTGCACAGATGGAAACGGTCCGCCACAATGAGAACGAACATGCGCAGGAGATCAGCACCCACGGGCCGGTGGAGCGTTCCCATGACCGCATTCGTGGGATTCATGGCCGGCATTTTTCTCGCTACGGCTCGCCATTTCAGCCATAACCATCTCGGGTACACTCCAGACGGCTTGGTGGCGCATTTCATCCCCCACTTGATCGCCACCGTCTCGATCTGTGCACTCCTGTTTGCTCTCGCCTCCATGATCCTCAACCGGCTCATGCAGAAGCGATGATGATGAGCCAGTCTAGGTCGGCATGACGCTCTTGGGCGAGGTGGAAGCGCTTGAAATGCCTCAGGATGCAGCCACCGTAGTTTCGACCGTAACGACCTACCGCTCCATCATCGTGGGGACCAGATCCAATCATCGGGTGGGATGAGCCGGAAGGGGATCCAACTCGTAAAACGCAAGCCCTCACCTGGGCAGCGTGCGTGGGGCTTGTGGGATGCTGTGTTGGCCGTTCTCGCGCTAGCCAGCTTTGGGAAATGGCACAACCGTTCCATCCACCCGATCGACCTCTGTCTCGGCCGAATGCCCTGCTCTGGCGGTTTGAGCGCGCTCGGCGGCGGAACGCACATAGGATACCAGGGTTTCGCTCGGGCAGGGCTTGGCCAGGAACGCGGCTCCCGGCGGCAGATCTCCTTGCCTCGGCCATTCCCGTCCCGAGGTGATCAGGATTTCGGTGCTGGGCCAGTGCTCGTGAACCTGGCGGGCGAGCGCGTAGCCGTTGCGGCCCGGTGGCATTTCGACGTCCGAGAGCACGACGTCCACCTCAACCCCGGCCCTCAGCAGGGTGAGGGCCTCGTCAGCGTTGGCTGCTTCGACAACCCGGAAGTCGGCTTCGATCAGCAGGTCAGCCGTCACCAGCCGCACCAGCGGCTCGTCCTCGACCAGCAATACGGTTCCTAGAAACAAATGCGACACGGGACGAACAGAACGAGAGAATGGCGAGATGAAACGCATCGGCCATGCTTCGGTTCCTTCTCGGAGCACCGCGCTTCGAAGAAGGAGCCGATGGATGATGGTTGGGCTGTTTCAAGCTGCCTCATTCTAGGCTTAAAGTCATAGTTAATGCGCTCCTAACAAGACAAACGAGTCGAATGCCGCAGATGTCGGCTTGGACAAAATTCGTTCGGGGGCATTCCTATGATGTCGATCTCTCGCTGCCTGGCTGGCGGCCTTGTACTCACCTTGGCGACGGCGCTTTATTCCGGGCCGGTCTCGGCTAAGCCTGCTGCGCACGTAACCCTCACGCCGGAGCGGATATCGGAGCTTCGGCAGATCAACAGCCATGTGAACAGCACCATTGTCGAAGTGTCCGACATGGACCAGTACGGACGCGAGGACGTCTGGACGCTTCCGACGAGTGGCCGGGGCGACTGCGAGGATTTCGCGCTGCTGAAGCGCAAGCTGCTCTTGCAGCGTGGCTGGCCGGCCTCGGCGCTGTCGATCTCGGTCGGCACGACCTCATCCGGTGAGCCGCATGCGGTGCTTGTCGTGACGACGGTCAGTGGCGAGTACGTCCTGGACAACCTGACCTCGTCCATCCTTTCGCCCGCCCAAACAGGCCACACGTTCCTCTCACGGCAGTCGGGCCGCGGGTGGGTTTCGGCTTCGGGCGCAAGGACCAGCGAGCCAACGGTGGATCTTCCCGTCGCCCGTGGCCTGCCGGTGGCGCAGGCCGGGTTTCGCCGGCCGCGCGGCTGACCCGCTCCCTCTCCAGGTAAGCCGTGGAACTGAGTTGGCTATAGGATCGTTCGCCGGTCGGGCCAAATCAGCGTCCCGTCGGGTATTGCTTGCCCCTGATAGTTGAAGACTATTAGGGGCTTTCCTTTAGTTCGCGCTCGAAGGACAGGCTAAAGCCGAGGTGCGGGCAGGTATAAAGATTGTCTATCCGTTAACAGGCGCAGGCATATTCACATATCATCTGAAAATATTTCTAAGGATGCGCCGGAACCATGTTCTTGGTTGGGCGTCATCTAGCAACCTGAGCCGCTCTTCTGCGATCAGCCTCCATTAGTACTCTCTTGTAAGGTGAACCATGAAGCGTTCGCACGCTCTCGCTTTGTCAGCGATGACCCTGTTTCTTGCCACGTCGGCCTCCGTTCAGGCCCAGATGCCCAGGTCAGGCCAACAATGCCAGCCTGCCGTTGCCAATGCATCCATGTACGGCAACTGCCGCCTCCGCATCGTCCAGGGCCAGGAAGTCTGCCGATGCGCGATCCTTCCGCAGGCACGACGTGCGGTAAACCAGGACGCCAGAGCTGAGACGACCGGATCCATCGGGGCGCCCGGAGCATCGTTCCTGGATCGGCTCTTCGGCTCTGGCACCAACTCGGTCACGGCCGGCACTTCAGCGCGATCCGCGGCGGGTTCTCCTGCAATTGCTGGTTCCGTGACGGGCAGGAGTGCGACCTCCTCCGGCAGCGCTATGGCAGGCGCAGTCGGGAACTCGGGTTCCGGTAGTGCAGCCGGACGATCCGCAGCCGGAGGCCTCGCCGGAGCCGCGTCTGGAGAGGCCTCGGCTGGCGCTTCCATCGGCGGGAGCTCTGCTGGTGGCAGCAGCCCGGCCGGCAGCAGCGGTGGCATCGGAGGCTCGAGCGGCAATGGCAGCCGCGGGTCGGCAGGATCCGGCGGCAATGGCAATGGCAACGGACCGGGCAACGGAAACGGTCAGGGGCCGGGCAACAACAACGGCCTCGGCAATGGATCGGAGCCCGCCGACAATACCAGTACCGACGTGAAGGGCACCGATCCGTCCAATCCAGGTGGCGGCAACGGCAACGCGGGTGACGGCGGCGATCGAGGCGGCAATGGGAATGGTGGTGGAAACGACGGCGGTAATGGCGGCGGCAATGGTGGAAGGCGCTGATCGTCGGCTCCTGCCGTCGGCCTGATAGTCCGGCCCGAGCGTCCTTCCGATCCACAGGTCGACATGGAAGCTCACCACGGCCCTTGGCTGCTTGAACAGCCAAGGGTTGAGCGGGCAATTCTACAGGCAAGCGGGACCTTCGCTCGCACTTTGGTGCAGGTTCTACAAGCCGCCTGAACCGATCACCCAGTCTGGGTGAAAAGTCCGCATTGGGTCAAGCTGAGCCGCGGGCATGGCTGTGTGAGGGTCCGCTGTCCGGGGCTTCACGGACAGTATCCTCACGGTCCATACCAAGCTGCCTCCTATTTCGACGATTATGGAAGTAATGCTTGACCTGCGCAGCGGACCCCTGCATCTTATTTCCATGAACATCGAACAAGCCGCCAAGCAGCTCGAAGCGCTCGGGAACACCACGCGGCTCCAGGTCTACCGCACGCTGGTCCGGGCCGGAGAGGCCGGCCTGCCGGTCGGGCAGATCCAGGAACGCCTCGGCATTCCGCCGTCGACGCTCTCGCATCACCTCCAGCGGCTCCTGCTGACCGGGTTGGTGACGCAGGAGCGGCAGGCCACCACTCTGATTTGCCGGGCCAGCTACCCGGCGATGAACGGCATCATCGGTTTCCTGGCCGACGAGTGCTGCGCCGACGCCGGATGCTCGACCCGGGCGGAGAACGCCGCCTGATCATTTTTTGCCCGATATTTCGATACTACCGGAAATATGAAAAGGAGAGACAGATGGCTGGCTTCCTACCCTTCATGCTCCATCTCGCTCGCGTGGCCCGGAACCGTCGGCATGTCGTCGCCCTCGGCGAACTGGACGACCATCTCCTGCGCGACATCGGCCTCGAGCGGGCGGACGTCCTCGCCGTCCTGGCCCAGCCGCGCCACCGCGATCCCTCGCGGATGCTCAAGGTCCTCTGCTGCCAGGGGCGCGTCTTCGTCGAGCGCGTCCGCGACGGCTTCGCTCCCCGCCCTGCTTCCTGCTGCTGACCAAGGAGTCCTCCCATGACCACGCTCGATAACCTTCCCGTTGCCATCATCGGCGCGGGCCCGGTCGGTTTGGCCGCCGCTGCCCATCTCATCCAGCGTGGCCTGCCCGTAAAGGTCTACGAGACCGGAGCCACCGTCGGCGCCAACGTAAGAGACTGGGGCCACGTCCGCCTGTTCTCGCCGTGGGAGTACAACACCGACACAGCGGCCCGCGCCCTGCTCCAGTCCCATGGCTGGCGGGAGACGCCCGGGAAGGTCATGCCGACGGGATCGGACCTATACGAGGCCTACCTCAAGCCTCTGGCCGAAACGCCGGAAATGGCGGCGGTGATCGAGACGGGAGCCACGGTGAAGGCGATCACCCGGCAAGGAGCCGACAAGGTGCTCAGCAAGGGCCGCGAGACCAAGCCCTTCGTGCTGGCCGTCTCGAACGGCAACGGCGCGATCCGGCGCGACCGCGCCCGGGCGGTGATTGACGCCTCCGGCACATGGACGGTTCCCAATCCCCTCGGCGCGGGCGGCATCCTCGCCGAGGGCGAGGCGGAGAATACGGCAAACATCGCCTATGGCATCCCGGACGTGCTCGGGCGCGACCGCGCTGCCTACGAGGGCAAGACAACGCTCGTCGTGGGTGCCGGGCATTCGGCCGCCAACGTCCTGCTCGACCTCGCCCGGCTCGCGGAGCGCAATCCCGAAACGTCCATCGTGTGGGCGACCCGCGGCGAGAACCTGATGCGCGTGTACGGCGGCGGAAGCGCCGACCAGCTTCCGGCCCGCGGCGAGCTCGGTTCGAGCCTCAAGGCCCTCGTTGATAGCGGACGGGTCACGCTGGTCTCCGGTTTCTCCGTGGTCCGCGTCAGGGCCGATGGCAATCAGGTCACCGTCGATGGCGAGACGCCGCAGGGCATCCGCGAGATCGGCCCGGTCGACCGGATCGTGGTGTCGACCGGACAACGCCCCGACCTCAACCTGACCCGCGAGCTGCGGCTCGACCTCGACCCGTGGCTGGAAAGCTCGAAGGCGCTCGGGCCGCTGATCGACCCGAACCTGCACTCCTGCGGATCGGTGCCGCCGCATGGCCACCGCGAACTCGCCCACCCGGAGCCGGGCTTCTACACGGTTGGCATCAAGTCGTATGGCCGTGCCCCTACCTTCCTGATGCTCACGGGCTACGAGCAGGTCCGGTCCGTTGTGGCGGCCATCGCCGGCGATCTTGCGGCGGCTGACGACATCCACCTCGTGCTGCCGGAGACGGGTGTGTGCTCGACCAACATCCCCGCAGATAGAGCAACGGCATCCTCGGGATGCTGCGGCGGCGCCGCCCCAGCGCAGGTCGATGCCTGCTGCGTCGCGGATGCCGAGGCCAAGGCGGCGGGCCAGTCGGGCTGTGGCTGCGGACCCGCGAAGACGCCGGAGAAGGTTGCAGAGCCTGTGGGCTGCTGCTGAGATCGGCCCGTGTCGAATCCGGTGAGCGAGTCCCTAGCGAGCGAACCCGCCATGCCGAAACAGAACCCGAGGGTGGTCATCTCCGCCCTCGGGATCACGCAGATCCTCGCCTGGGGATCGTCCTTCTACCTGCCGGCCGTGCTCGCCAAGCCGATCGCCGCCGACACCGGATGGTCGCTCGGCTGGGTCGTGGCCGGGCTGTCCGTCGGACTGCTCGCGGCCGGGCTGGTCGCGCCCCGGGTCGGGCGCACCATCGATGCGAAGGGCGGCCGTCCGGTCCTCGTCGGCAGCTCGGTCATGCTCGCGGCCGGACACGCGACGCTGGCGCTCGCCTATAACCTTCCGGTCTACCTGATGGCTTGGCTCGTCATGGGCGTCGGCATGGGATCGGGCCTCTACGACGCGGGATTCGCCACGCTGGGCCGCCTGTACGGCAAGGATGCCCGGCGCGCGATCACCACCCTGACCCTGTGGGGCGGCTTCGCCAGCACGGTCTGCTGGCCATTCAGCGCCTGGCTCGTCGAGCACTTCGGCTGGCGCGGCGCCTGTGCGGCCTATGCCGCGATCCATCTGCTCGTATGCCTTCCGCTGCACGCCTTCGTCATACCCGGCATCGGGGCGCCCGCAGGTGGCGGCAAGGCCTCCGGCGCGAAGCCAGGGCAAACGTCTCCTGCCCACCTGACCGGAGCCCGACGGACGCGCGCGTTCATGCTCCTTGCCATGATCCTCACCCTCGGAGCCATGACCGCCTCCATGATCGGAGTGCACCTGCTCACCTTCCTCCAGGCACGGGGGCTCGGCCTTGCTGCCGCCGTCGCGCTCGGTGCGCTGGTCGGCCCGTCGCAGGTCGGCGCCCGCATCGTCGAGATGGCCTTCGGTCGCCACTACCATCCGATCTGGACCATGGCAGCCTCCGTCACCCTCGTTGCGTGCGGGGTCGTGCTGCTGTTCCTCGGGTTCCCGATCCTGGCGCTTGCCTTGGCGCTGTACGGTGCGGGCAATGGCATCGGCTCGATCGCGAAGGGAACCCTGCCGCTCGAACTGTTCGGAGCGGAGGGGTACGCGTCGCTCATGGGCAGGCTGGCGATGCCCAGCCTGCTCGCCCAGGCGCTCTCGCCCTCTCTCGGCGCAGTCCTGATCGAGTGGAGCGGTCCGGGTGCCGCCCTCGGCTTCCTCGCCGGGATGACGTGCCTGAACATCGTCCTCGTCGGGGCGCTGTGGGTGACGACCTGGGATCGTTGATGTCAGGCCGACGTCCCCGCCATCGCCGCACGCAGGCGGCCATCGTAAGCGCTTGCCAGGTCGTGCAGAGCCCCAACCGTGTCGCCCACGAAGGACGAGCCGTGCATCAGGGCCAGAGCGCGTGGGGCAAGGTCGGCCAGCCGGCGAACGGTCGGTGCGATGCTCGGCCCGAGGCTCGTGTCGTAGAAGATGTCCTCGGCCGCAAGTGCCGGGCCCACGATGTCGCTTTCGGTGAGCGCAGGGCCGTTGCCCAGATGCGTGAAGAGATCGCCGCAGAACAACGTTCGGCTGGTCTCCTCAAAGATCACGCCGGCATCCCAGCCGTGCGGCACATGCGGCGTGTCGATGTACCGGATCCGCTTGCCGCCGATGTCGATCACCTCGCCATTCGACAGCACACGCGGCGCACGATCGGCCATGTCATTCAGCGACACCAGGCATCCCGTCATTCCGTGCGCGACCTGCGCGTTCGGGGCCACGGCCAGCCATTCGTTCATAGCGCCGCATTCGTCGGCTT
Source organism: Microvirga sp. HBU67558 (assembly GCF_018069605.1). NCBI lineage: Bacteria > Pseudomonadati > Pseudomonadota > Alphaproteobacteria > Hyphomicrobiales > Methylobacteriaceae > Microvirga > Microvirga sp. HBU67558. The sequence goes on from NZ_JAGPUP010000440.1 coordinate 13,087, forward strand.
CGTAGTGGCCAAACGTGATCCAGCGTAGGTCCTGCACTGGCATGATCCGGGACACGGCTTCGGACACAAGCGGGAACATCTTCCGCAGTCCGGCGTGGAACAGGAGCGGCTCCTCCCCGACGACGAGGAACTGATTGAACGTAAATCCGGCTGGCGGCACGATGTCAGGCACGTAAGTCGAGAAACGGTAGATGCCATCTCCGATCTCGTCGATGCGTGTTTCCATCGAAGTGCTCCCTGGTCTACCCCGCGTCCACGGGATTAGAACCCGTTTTCGGTTCGGAAATGCGGCATTCACGACCCGTTCCTGGGACACTGGGCTGACAGTTCGGGACGCTCAATGTCATTTTCCCACCAGGTCTAAGGTCCGGTTGGGGTCAATCTGAGAAATTTGCGCCTTTATCAGAAGGTCTGGTGTTCCCTCATGAAGGGGACGTCGAGCCACTTCC
>NZ_JAGPUP010000441.1:0-13892 GCF_018069605.1 Microvirga sp. HBU67558
AATGCCAACGACAACGTTGACATGGGTGAAGTGCGCCTCGCGGCGTAACCATCCGGGGCTCGGGACAGCCTAGCAACAGAAACGGCACCTTCGGGTGCCGTTCCCATTTCTAGCCCTTGGATTTCTCGGCTCCCGCTGAGCCCCATAACAGAGAGACGAAGAACAGATGTCGGAGATTCAGGTTGGCGGCTACATCCGCGTTTCCAAGGGAACCATGGTCTTCCCGACCGGCGACGGCGTCGAGGCACCAGCCACGCGCGATCAGGTCGTGAAGGTCACCGATATCTTCGACGTCGACGTGAAGAGCGACAACTTCTACCTGCTCCTGCCGGACGAGATGCGATTGCGATACTTAGAGGCCAGTGGTGGCAAACGTCCCATCGACCAGGATATCCTGGAGTTCACCGATCGGCTGACGCGTGGCGACTATCGGGCCGTGATGTGGTCAGGCAAATGGGCATTGATCGCCAACGTTCAGCCTGCGGAGGCTCCCGCTAACGCAAAAACGGCCCAGAAACCGGAGAAAACGGTGAAGCCGGGCAAGACGCCGCTCACCAAGCAACAGCAGATGGTGATCGGGTCGGTCTGGCGCTTCGTCCAGGACGCAGAGCTTCGCTATAAAGTTCGCAACCCGGCATACGCCGCCATGCGCTCTGACCTCGACAGAGGTCTCCACGAGTTGTCCCAACATGCTCGGAACCAGACCTTGGACGCGAAGCTGAACGAGCTTGGCATCATGGATCACATCGATGAGCCCTGGGGGCAGGTGACCGCCGGCGAGACCTTCACGGTTCGTGGCAAGCTGACCTCCAGCATTGGAGGCGGGTCCGATGTGCCGATGCTGTTCCGGGGCGAGAAGTTTACGCTGCCTTATGCCAGCCTCGAGCCCTTCGTCAGGTTGGTGACTGAACGATAAGGCCAGCGTGAGGTTGGCCAACCAATTATCAAGGCTGGTGACATCATGAAGCCGGCGAGACGGTGATTGCCGGATTTCGGAATCAAGCTGCCTGAGGCCAGGAGGACCTTCTCTCGGCCTCAAGAACTTGCTCTGCTTGGCGCGTGAATTCGCGGGCGGCAAGACCAGGCGGAATCGGATCGAGATAAGTGACCGAAATTGTCCCCGCTCGTTTGTACGAGCCGCCGGGTCCCCAAAAGTGGCCGGAGTTCAGTGCGACGGGGAGAACCGGTCGACCGAGCTTCGCATAGAGGAACTCTACCCCACGCTTGAACTCGATGGGTTCGGAGGACGGCCTTCGGGTCCCCTCCGGGAAGATCAGCACGGAACGGCCCTGGGCGAGTGCCGCCTGGCTTTCCTCCACTATCTTTCGGATTGCTTTCGAGCCGCTCTCCCGGTCGATCAGGATCATCGGCGACTTGCGCAGGAACCATGAGAAGACTGGGATCGTCAGCAGTTCCTTCTTGGCGACAATGGCCACATCCGGAAACAGGACCAGGAACGCCAGCGTCTCCCAGGTGGACTGGTGATTGGCGATGATCAGACAGGGTTCGTCAGGGATGTTGTGTTGACCGCGCTCGGTGTAGGTCAGCCCAACGGACCACTTTAACCCCACGAGGATGCCGCGTGCCCACAAGCGTGATGCCCGCCGGACGCCGCGCTCCGGGGAACCACACAGCCAAAGGATCGCAAGCACGGGCACGAACAGCCCTGTCCAGACGGCGAGCAGAAGATCGAATAGAATCGAGCGGATACGCTGCACGGTCGATGCCCCCAGAATGAATCAGTAGTCCGCGGTTGCGGATGCCTGCACGCCAGATCCCCCATCAGCGGGGCGGATCTGCGACTCACCTGCGGCGCGCTCGGTCCCGCTCGCCGTATTCTTGATTCTGTAGCAGAACTCGCCATTGCTCTCAGGCATCAGACGAATGACTTCATAGATGCCGCTGGCGCGGTCGGAAAATTGCGTGCCCGCGGCATGCACCAACTGACCGACGGAATACTTGTGGACCATGAAAGCCTCCTTCTCAATTGAGGGACATCGACCGGGGGGTCGTGTGGGCTACGATTGGCATGACCTGCTCAACCTCGGCATCGCGCCGCTCGTCTATAATCTCGGCCATAACGATCGTATCGTCCGCGCTCATCGTACTGGCTGGGTAGATCAGGTACTCGCTGTTGCTCTCGACGACGACAGCATCGCGATCGAACCGCAGCACGCAGTTGGTCTGACGCATGAGCCATTCCGGCACACGATCACCGGCCTCGAACGTCCATGTCTTCTCTGGCATCAAAAACCTTTCGTCCAGCTTTAAGGTTTCAGCCGATCTACGCCGTTTAGCGGCGTCGAAATTGCGGACGGCGTTGAGCTCCCGGACGGGGAGCGCCAGCTCCAGCATCCTTGTGGCGAAAGATCAGCCGGCCCTTGTCGAGATCGTAAGGCGACATTTCGACGGTCACACGGTCGCCGGCGAGCGTCTTGATACGGTTCTTCTTCATCTTGCCGGCTGTATAGGCGACGATCTCGTGTCCGCTCTCAAGCTTCACCCGAAAGCGGGCATCCGGCAAAATCTCCACGACTTCGCCCTCGAAGGTGATCAGTTCCTCTTTTGCCATTCGATAATCCTTTTCTGTAAACTAAAGGCCGTCCCCGAAGGTCGGCTTTGCGAGGCGGCGGACAGGAATGTCATGCCGCCGTTCGCTGGCGCAAGCACACGTGAACGGAGGGTGCGAGAGCACGAACTCACATTCGGTTGGTTGATGTTTGGGAAGAGTGCCTGAACGTGCGCCCGGCGCGGTACCAGGGCAAAACGGACTGTATGTCCGGCCAAAGTCGAAAGGGTCTATCTAGTGCCGACTTACGGCGAATACAAGGCACACTGCCGTAAAGGAGATTGTCGCCCTTGCGATGGTTTTGATCTTGCCAAAGACCAAGTTGTCGTCCATCTTGAGCCAATCAACCGACGTGTTCGGCCTGCTCTCCCTTGCTTGTGATCGAGCGCCGAGCCCGCTTTCCGTCCCAATCGATTGCTAATCTCAAGTCTGCCCAAACGGACTTACAGGTCGTTTCTTCGCATTCGACAATCTCAAACACGAAAGGCTGCTCGGAACATGATCCGATCAGCGACAGGAATTCCATGTTGACTTCAACACAACCCCAGCTTCCCAAGCACAAGCCGCAACCGTCGAAAGACACCCTGCGGATCAAGGAAGCCGCCAAACCACAACCGTCTGGCCTCTCACGCGAGGAGATCCGCCACATCATCCAGATGATCGGCTGACTTTCAGGTTCGTCTCTGATGACTGAGATCCCAAGTGGCGCAGGAGACTCCGTGCGCCACTTGCAAAGCCTGAGCTCGAGACGAGCCTCTACCTCAGAACAGGCTAAACCTTCGACTCTGCCGTCGGAGTAGGGGATCCGGTGCCGGGAGCCGTCATAGGTCGACGCGGTCCAGAAAAACGGGGTTTGGGTTTGGGAGCAGCGATCAGCCCCTCCCGGATCGCTTGCTTACGCGCCAGTTTGCGGCTGCGCCGCACTGCTTCCGCCTTCTCGCGTGTTTTGCGCTCAGAGGGCTTCTCGTAAGATTTCCGCGCTTTCATTTCGCGGAAGATCCCTTCGCGCTGCATCTTCTTCTTGAGCACTCTGAGTGCCTGATCGACATTGTTGTCGCGTACCAAGACCTGCAATGGATGTCCTCTCTATTCGTTGCGCCCGGGCCGTCACAGCATGTGCCTACTGGAGGATAACCAATAAGCTCAGGAGACACTACGTGCTGCAAATTTCGCTCTCGCGGACGGCTCTTTCGATCGAACCTGCTTTGATCCGGTACGAAACCTCGCCCGTCTGATCGGCCGGCATCAGCCACAGGACTTCGTAAACACCCGCGGAGGTCGTCTGGGCGTCAGAAAACCCGGGCTGATTCAGCCGGACCAGTTCCCGGACTTTGAACTTGTGAGCCATCGGTCAATCTCCTCATTCCTGAGCGCACTGGATCGGACGCGATCATCAGGATGTGACTTGAAAGGGGTCGCTACTTCCGTGCTTTGCGGGCCGCGTACCGGGCATCGCGGGCGGCCTTGCGCTCGGCCTCCAGCCTGACCTCGTTCGCGGCCTTCTCGGCCGCTGCGCGTTTCTCCTGCTCGGTTTGCTCGGCAGCAAGCGCCTCCCGCTCCGCGGCAAGGTGGGCCTCGTCGGTCGCGCGCTGAGCGTTCTCGGCACGGCGCTGGGCTTCCCGCTCGGCGAGGCGAACATCCCGCGCGGCACTCACGGCGGCACGGGCGGCACGGCGTTCTGCAACCGCTGGGTCATCAGAGCCGGGCCGCTGACGAAACTTGGCGGCCATGGCCTGCTTTGCGTCCCTGGCGGCGCTCAGCCGTTCGCTAAAATCTTTCTGTTTCATTCCACTCATCGATCTCAATTCGTCCCATCGGCTAACCGGCGTCACCTATCGGACACGCCGGATGCTGGTGATGGTGCCTTCCGGCAGGGAACCTTGCTCCTGCTGGGCTTGGGCAATCACGCCAATAGCCCAGGTATCGTTCGCCTTGGCTGAATCATCGATCCACAGATAGGCCGTGCGACCATCGTCATAGTTCACCATGAACATGACCGATTTGGCAGGAGGGGCTTTTCGAAACGTGTACATCGTTTCCTGACTCGTTGGACCATCGAATGATGGAGGGTTGCAAAGAAAAAGCCGCCCCACCCGGGAGCGGCTTCGGAGAGGCGCTTATGATGTGCGCCCGATCATCCTCAGGCGTTCTGGATGTTGTTGACGGCGATCTTGCCGCTGCGGCGATCCTCGGCGGTGTCGAAGAATACCTTCTGGCCCTCGACGAGGTTGCGCATGCCGGCACGCTCGAGCGCGGTGGCGTGGACGAACACGTCCTTGCTGCCGTCGTCGGGCTGGATGAAGCCGAAGCCCTTCATGTCGTTGTAGAATTTCACAGTGCCCATGATCATGGGGATAACCTTTCGCGGTTGATGCGGATGCACGTGAGCGAAGGCACACGGAAGTGCGGCCTCAGCTCGGTTCGTCGATGGTTTGGAGAGAGTCTGAACGTGCGCCTGGCAGGGCCAACAGCGAAACGGCCCGATTGTCCGGCCAAAGTCAATAATAGAGATATAGGGACCAATCAGATTTTGACAAGAGGCCGCTTGGAAACTGTGACAGAATGGTCAGCCTGGCAAGATTTGCTTCCACAACTCACTAAAGAACAATCCTGATGAGAGTTCGAAATATGACGACCTCACCAGAAACGACTATGATCACGGGTAGAAAGTTCTATGCGGGAGCTAGGTTCACGCTAGGTGGGTGAACGCGTCATCTTCTTAATCGGGACACGGGGCCGGCCGGCTTTCTCGGCAATGGCGTTGTCCTGCTCCTCGATAGCCCTACGGGCGGGCTCATCGCCGTCGAGCCCACCCAGAAGAGAGCGTGGAACACGGCGGTTCGAGCTTCGGGAGCCGTCCTCATACAGAACGTCGAAGAGGGCATAACCGCTCTCAACGGGCTTTGACTTCTTGCGTGACAATGTTCGTGTTCCTTTCCTTGGCTCGGCGCACCAGGCGATGTTGCGTGCAAAAAGCAGAGGCCGCCTCATTTGAGGCGGCCTCAATTCCAAACTGTGGGACCAGAGAGCTTGATCAGACCGTCTTCAGGTTTGAGGCTGACTCCTTGCCGGTGCGGCGATCCGACTCGACCTCATAGGAGACCTTCTGACCTTCAGCTAAGCCACGCAGGCCAGCACGCTCCAAGGCCGATGCATGAACGAAGACGTCCTTGCCACCCGCATCAGGCTGGATGAAGCCATAGCCCTTTGTTTCATTGTACCACTTCACGGTGCCGGTTGCCATGACGAGTTCCTTTCCCTGGTCATGATCAGGTGAGGCCAAGATGCATCAGCGCCTTGGCTTGATGAGTATCGATGCTTGGGGAGGTCGTCCGTGCAGGTGCACGGTCAAGCGCAGCAGCTCAGTCGTCGGCCAATCTCGATCCAGGAACGATAGGGTGACATGATACCCGTTACAAGGCTCTGCTTCAGGCGATGCTAGGCGGGAGGGTAGGATCGGATGAGGATGCAGCCCATTCCCTGTGAGCGACCCCCTCCGCTCCTGTCGCCCCTCAAGCTCTTCAGGGCCGAGCGCCGAGCCAGTCGCAAAGGGCCGCGGCTTCGGTTTGAGCGTTCCGCCCCAACCTTGTCGGCTCGGTCCAGAGCCCGTGACAGAGCTGTTCCGATCCCGCTCCAGCGCCGATCAATGCTTCCGCGCCTGCACCAAGTAAGCCGGGATGGTGGTCTCTCCGAGAGCCTTGCAGGCTTCCAGTCGATGCAGGCCCTCGACCAGAACAAACCGTTGGCCGTCAGGCCGCACGGGAATTGGCACTTCCTGCCCCTTTTTCCATCATACTCTCTGCCAGGGCTATAACCTTCTGCGGATCCAGGGTTTGCCGCCGCTGTACCGGCACATAGATGTCGTCGATTGCCAATGTCTGCCTCTTCATCATCGCGGCCGCTCCAGCCCCTGTCATGGTCTCTCGAAGCTTATCCGGCACAGGGAGCTTGCCTAGGAACACGCCCGATCACGATGCATTCGCTATAGCAGGCAGATTGGCAATAAGCAGGGATGGCGGCGCTAAACCTCCCCAACCGGAGATACATCCCTGAGCAAACTTACAGCGTCGATCGGATTCTTCGTCCGGTTTCTATCCTCTGCATGGGCACAGACTCCGCCTGCGAATTCCAGTGCTCCTCCTGCCAGTGAGGCTGGAGCATCCAGACAGTTAGGCAATGTTCTCCCGTGGCCGGGCCTGTGACATCAGCCTCGCGTGGCTCTGTCGGGACATTGCTTGACAGCCTGCGTCTCGGCGCAAGACCAATGTCATTATTCTGCATCGAGCGGAGAAGTTACCATGGATGTGGTGGTGACACTGGCTTCAATCAAATCAGCAGGGACCTGGATACTGAGTGATCGACTGGGGCGGCCGCTCGGGACAATCACCGCGATCTCGCCATCGCTGTTTGTTGTTGATGCACCCCAAGACTCCAGGCTGGCTGGAATGGGGACGGCCAACTTCCCGTCTCTCGATGACGCAATGACAGCGATCGCGCGCCACATGAAGGGTGAGTGTCAGCTATCCAGCGGTGACGAATAGCTGGGGCTTGGGTGGTGAGGAAGTGCTATCATGCTGGCTGCGCGTCAGAGGCGTTGTTTGGAGGAGCTGAGGTGATGCGGCATCATCTGCGAGCAAGCGCTCCCGCTTTTGGACTTATCGCTGGGGTGTCCGCTTCGTCTGGGTTGGCGGCCGAGATGATCGAGGCCATCGGTGCAGAGAGATGCGGAGCGCTACGGAAGCCCTATGCCGTTGAGTTCTTGGCTCCGGAAGATGCCGACGTCCAGGCGACCGCGAAGAGGATGGTCGACGGGCGCGAAGACATCGACAGCACTCCGCCCGCGCTCTTGCTCGATGGCAAGCTGTGCTCGGACGGGCGTTGTGCCTTTAGAGCCGCCAAGGGGCAACTCTATAAGCTTGCCAGCAAGACTCCGGGCCCGCAGCTGGGCCGGCTTTGCATCTCCGTCACCCGACCATGAGGTGATCATAAGGTGCTTGTGCGAGAATTACAGTGCGATCTCACTCACCGGATCCTTCCACACCTCTTACGACCATGCGTATCACTTCAGGTGCTGGGCCAGGTGCTTGTTCATCTCGAACATGCTGACCTTGTTCTTGCCCCCGAACACCGCCTGAAGTTTCTCGTCCGCCATGATCTCCCGCTTGTTCTGCAGGTTCTGAAGCTTGTGCTTTTTGATGTACTCCCAGACTTTGCTCACCACCTCCGGGCGTGGTAACGGAGCCGCGCCCACAATGGCAGCCAGTTCCGGCGACGGCTGCAAGGGCTTGAGGAAGGCGGAAGTCGCCTCCTTGGCCTTGCTTTGGCCCACCTTCGTTTGATCCGAGTTGTCGGCCTTCGATTTAGGCATCAGAAGCTCCTTCTGAATGTAGTCCTGGCGTAGCAAGAAGTTACGCAAAAATCCTCGTTCTGGCGGCAGACTAAGTGGAGCAGAGTGCAGCGACACTCTCGGCAATTTCCGTGGCCGACAGGCAGGCATCAGGATGATCCGTCATCATCGCCGTGTAGGGCATGCTGGGTTCCTCGGCCTCCTCGGGGCTTTGGATGAGAGCCACACCGCCATGCTCTTTGATGGCTCGCAAACCAGCGGCTCCGTCCCCATCGCCGCCGCTGAGGACAATTCCAATCACACGCTCACGGTAGACTTGAGCCGCCGAGACGAACAGAGGGTCGGCACAACACCGGCAAGCTCATGGAGAAGTACAATGTGGTGAACCCTTCGCTCATGGCCAGCGGCGGGGAATATCCGGGCCAGGACGGTTTTGGCTGGACGAATGGCGTGGTGCGAAAATTACTTGTGATCGAAAATGGTTTAGCGGCGGGCACGCGCTGTGTGAGCCGGGCCGCAAACGACAATCTGCCCTCGGGCCTGCCCCGGCCCGGCAGAAGCCTGAAGGCCACACCCTAGCTCTGCTCCCAGTACAGCTTCCTGACGAGTCGCGTTGTTGCGAGCTGGACGATCACAGCGCAGGCGAGCGACAGGGCCGCGCCCCTAAAAGGAAAGAGCCGCGGGCGCGGGTGCACCAGGACTTGAGGGTCGTGCGAGATCTGGGTCTGATTGGGGCATCTGGAAGCATGGGGTGGCTTGTGCCGCTGCCCGATGGGACGAGGTTCGTGTTAGAACGGACAGCGACGAGCGGTATAGCCTGCTGCCGGCGGATTGGCCGCCCATAAAACCTCCTGCTCTCCCATCTCTTATGCTGGAGAGCTTGGTCCTTGCCTGTGGAGCTGCCTCTGATGGCATCCGGACGAGACCAGGATCAGGTCAGGCCAGCAGCGGTGGCGGGCCGGTTTACCCTCGCAGCCCGCACCAGCTTCGCACGACTGTCGAGGCGCTTTTGGCTGGAGCAAGGATTGCCCCAGTGACGGCTCCGAAAGCCATCATAGTCCCTCATGCCGGATACCTCTATTCCGGCGCGGTTGCGGGCACCGCCTTCGCCGCGCTGCAGCCCTATGCCGGAACGATCAAGCGGGTGGTGCTGATCGGGCCAGCTCATTACGTGCTATTCCGCGGCCTTGCTGTGCCGACCGTGGATGCCTTCGAGACCCCGCTCGGGATCGTGCCCCTCGTGCGGGACGCAGCCACCGCACTTGCGGATCTCGCGCCCGTCGTGCGGGCTGATGCTCCGCACGCGCCTGAGCATGCCCTTGAGGTCGAGCTGCCCTTCCTGCAAATAGTCCTCAGGTCGTTCGAGTTAGTCCCGCTGCTGGCCGGTGACGCCGCTCCGGAGGAAGTTGCCGGTGCGCTCGACCGGCTGTGGGGCGGCCCGGAGACGCTGATCGTGGTCAGCTCGGACCTGTCGCACTTTCATGATTATGAGACGGCCCGGCATCTCGATGCCGTCACGGCGGCCCAGATTGAACGGGGCCAAGGGGCCAGCCTTCGACCAGGTGTCGCCTGCGGCTACCTTGCCGTTGCGGGTCTCCTCATCGAATTAACCCGTCGTGGTCTTGGGGAGCAGCGCCTGTCGCTGGCGAACTCCGGCGACACCACCGGGACACAGGATCGCGTTGTTGGATATGGAGCGTGGATCACCGACGCTGCTCAGAGCACCCCCTAGAGTGGGTCAGCGCAGGATCTGTGTCTGATTGAGTGCTAAGCTGGAACGAACAAAGAACCTCCTTTTTGCGCGGCTATAGCGCTGGAGACGCATGGATCAGAGATCCAGCGGGAGCCTCTAGCTGGCATGAGCTGTTTCGGAATTACAGCGATTTGAGCGCTTCCTGGTATTGTCCTGGCCAAGGGCTGCGGCACTTATCGGCGGAACGGGATGTCCCGCCGCCCGCAGATCAAGCGAAGTCAAGACAGGAGGAAACTGATGTTGCCAGCCAAGCACACCGCCTTTGCTCTTTTAGCCTGTTTGGTGTCTACCCCAGGGTTGGCTCAACAGGCGCCAGCGCGGGACGAATTCTTCTGGCTTGGTGAGATCAACAAGGCCACCGCCGTCATTAATACCGAGGAAGGCCTTCTGGACAAGTCACTCGCACCACGATTGGCCGAGGGCGTTTCGAAGGTCATTGCAGCGGGCAATCAACCGGGTGCCAAGCGGCCTTCGAGCGTGATCACCTTCGAACCGCTGCTGATTGATGCTGCCGGTGTCGAAGTCACGCTCCTTCATGCAGGCCGGTCGAGCCAGGACATGCATGCGACATATCGGGCCGCCATCCAACGGGATAACCTGCTGAAGCTTGCTGAACAGTTGAACAAAACCTCAGCCTCAATGCTCAGCCTTGCCGAAGCAAATGTGAACACGATCGTGCCGAACTATACCAACGGTGTGGCGGCCCAGCCGAACAGCTTTGCGCACTACCTCCTCGGGCACCTGGCTGGCCTCGACCGAGATGCTCAACGGATCCGCGAGAGCTACGCCAGAGTCGATCGGTCCCCAATGGGAACCACGGTTTTGAATGGGACAAGTTGGCCGCTTAACCGCGAACGCATGGCGGATTATCTGGGCTTCTCCGCCATTGTGGAGAATGCCTACGACGCTGCGCAGATCTCGTCGATGGATCTGCCGGTCGAGGTCGCTGGCATCGTGACAAGCATCTCGCTTCACGCAGGTAACTTCGTCGAAGACATCATGACCCAATATGCTCAGTCCAGACCTTGGATCCTGCTTCAGGAGGGTGGAGGCAACACATACGTTTCCAGCGCTATGCCACAAAAGAAGAACCCCGGCCTTCTGAACAGCACCCGTGAAGATGCCTCCACGGCCGTCACACTGGCGATGGGACCGGTAATCCAGATGCACAACATCACTCCCGGCATGTCGGATCCGAAAGATGTCAAGGCCAACACCGCGGTGGTCAGCAGCGGCATCAAGGTGCTGCAGGGATGGGACAAAATCCTGAACTCGCTGGTCATCAGCCCGGAGCGTGCGCTGGAGGAGTTGAACAGCGACTGGACAGCTTCTCAGGAACTCGCCGACGTTCTGATGCGCCAATACAAGCTTCCGTTCCGCGCCGGTCACCATTTCGCATCGGAAGTTGTGGATTATGCCAAGGCAAACAACATCAAGCCGACCGAGTTTCCTTATGCGGAAGCCCAACGGATTTATCGCGAAGCCGTCAAGAATCTGAATTTGTCCGGCGATCTGCCGATGAGCGAGGCTGAGTTCAGGTTGACGCTTGATCCGGTGGCGATTGTCAAGAACCGGGCTACCGCCGGCGGTCCTCAGCCCGATGAAATGACAAGAATGTTGGATACGGCGAAGCAAAGGCTGGCGCAGCAGGATGGCTGGATCAAGGAGAAGCGGTCCAGGATCGACACGTCTCTGGCGAGGCTCGACGGCGACTTCCAGAAGTTTCTGAAGAGCAGCAACTAACAATCCATGCGAGGCTGTGGCGATCTTGCTCCTCACAGCCTCCAGTCATTCGACCGTCAGGGTCTCGTGACCAGCTCGATCAGGACAGGCCAGTGGTCGGAGATGCCACTGCCCGCCTCGAAGTCGTAGCGGCGCGGCGATACGAAACCCTGGCCGGTTGTTTCCACCTGCTGGGCCGAGACGACGGTCGTCCGGAAACTCCCCAGATTGGCGAACCAGCCCACCGGACTTGGCCTCTCGGTCAACAGGCTGTCGGAGACCAGGAAGAAGTCGAGGAACGACCATGTGAACCAGGAGCGGTTGCCGGGCCGCGCATTGCGGAACTTGTTGGACCCGGGCTCGGCGCAGCCGGTCCTGACCTCCGGTGGGACATTCCAGCGGCCCTCGGACAGGAGCCGCCCGAACAGGTCGCCCTGCGGCTCGTTACAGGGAAAGTTGAAGTCGCCCCCGGCAACCGCGATGGCGTCGGCGGGCAGGGCCGCGCTAAGCGCGTTCAACGTCCGCATGGCACGCTCCCGGCATTTGATCGGATTGCCGCCGGACGGGAAGTGGACGGCATACATGTGAAGCGTGCGGCCATCCGGCAGAGCGAGCGGGGCGTCCACGATGTCCCGCGTCGCCCGGCACTGGTCGGTGTCATTGCCAAGGTCCACTTTGTGGGCCGTAGGCGGAGAGGCCGAGGGCAGGCGTGAGAGGATGCCGACATCGATGCCGCGGTCGAGGTCTGTGACGGTCGTGTCGAGTTCGATTGCCGTCGTGTAACCGAGATCCGAGAGGAACTCGGCGTTCAGGCGCGCGAGAATGCCTGGATTCTCGAGCTCCGGCAGGATGATGACGTCAGGCTGCGGCCGAACCGCCCGGATCACGTCAGCGATGGCCTGGAGCTTGCGCGAGAGCTTGTCGTCGGTCCAGTCGATCTCGATGCACCCCCGGGCAAAGGCCGGAATGGGATTGAACTGCCGGCAGTGTGCCGCATGCCCCGGCCGGGCGTCCTCCGCCGCCTTGGGCAGGAAGGTATCATCGAAGGGGTTGGCGGGATCGTCGGTCGTGTCGAAGAGGTTCTCGACGTTCCAGGACATCAGCGTGAGGGTCCGGAACTCTTGCCCCGCCGCTGCGGTCGCAGTAGCGGTTGCGATCACAATAAGCAGGGTTCGGGCGAGCCACATCATCGCATTGTCCTCCACATCCGAGACAGCATGGCACAGGAGCGTGACACTTGAGAGGAGGCGGGCAACTCCATGCCGTGACGATGTCTGGCAACCGATTGCGGGGGCGGCAGCATCGGAGGGAAGGGAGGGAGGGCAGGTTAAACCTACGAAGCGGATCTTCACACAGCCCCGTCTTGCAATGGCAGCCTCATTCAACTGAATTGTCAGGTCGCCTCGTCGCCTCAGCCCAGTTTCGAACCCGATACTTGGCTCTGAAGCGGGAATGGCGAGCACACTTGGGGCATGGTCATAATGGAGCGGTGTGGCACGGGGTTGTAACGGCGTACCAGATCAACCCGGTCCCTCCTACCTCCATGCACCAACGGCCTGCCTCTGCTTACTTTGCTGCTGAACGTGGCGTTAACTGCTAACCCGCACCGTTAGAGTGCCCAGCCTGTCAATCGAACCCACTACGGCCTGTTATGACTTGAACCCTTTGCACCTGGAGAACCCTTTGCACCTGGAGGCGTTTTGCTCGTCCTGTATGAGGAGGAGCCATGCTGACGGACGCACAATGGGCGATGCTGGAGTCTTTGGTGGAGCAGTGCCGTCCCAAGGGTAAGACCCCGCCGCGGGATCTGCGTCGAACACTAGATGCCATTCTCTGGCGCCATGAGAATGGTGCCAAATGGCGCTCGGTGCCCGTTGAACTGGGCCCGTGGTGGCGGGCCGCTCAGACCTTCATCCGCTGGGCTCGCCTGGGTGTCTGGGAGCGCCTGCTCCAGTTGGTGCAGGAGCGTGGGATCCAACTTGGGATGACTTTTCTGGACGGCACCAGCGTGCGGGCGTATCAGAAGGCGGTTGGGGCTCGCCGAAAAGGGGCTCTCAAGCTCAACGAGACCATCGTGAAGCTCTTGGCCGCTCTCGTGGTGGCTATGGCACCAAGGCTTGCGTGATCGCCGACGCTCTCGGGCGCGCGATCGCGTTTCGGATTGCCCCCGGTCAGGCGCATGAGTTGCCTGACGCCATTCCGCTGCTCGACAGCTTACCAGGTGTGCCTGCTTGGGTGGTGGCGGATCGCGGCTATTCCAGTCACAGCTTCCGCGAGCACATCCGGAGCCTCGGTGCGAGGCCGGCAATCCCGGCCAGGTCCAATGAGGCGCCGGTGGCCTGTCCGGACTGGATTTACAACAATCGCAATGTCGTCGAGCGGCTCTGGGCCAGATTGAAAGAGTGGCGGGCGGTTGCAACGCGCTACGAGAAGACTGCCTCATCCTTCATGGGCGTGCTCTGCCTCGCCGCAGCAATCGACTGGCTCAAGAACTAACAGGC
>NZ_JAGPUP010000442.1:0-14027 GCF_018069605.1 Microvirga sp. HBU67558
AGCCCGGTAGCTCGTCAGGCTCATAACCTGAAGGTCACAGGTTCAAATCCTGTCCCCGCAACCACCGACAGTAGCCCTCGACTGGTAACCCCAGCGAGGGCTTCTTCGTATCTCGACACCCGCGAGTCCGCAGATACCGAAAGCCCTCCAGCGCCCGCCGCGCGGAGAGCTTTTTGCTGTTCAGCCCCCTGCTGCCCGGCGGCGCATAGAGTGAGAATGCGGGCAAGGTCGCCGTGCAGCAGCGCGTCCACGCCACTGCCCTCCTTTGGGGTCAGGACAATCTTGTTGATCAGCGAGCGAATGAGCTCCATCGCTTCGTCCCTGTGCTCAGCGTCTTCAAGCAAGTTCTCCAGTTCTTCGACCTTGCGGCGGTAAACCGCCGCAAGGTTCGGATGCACCGAGATGTTCGGCATGACGTCGGACTTTGCTTGCTGCGCGACGAGGCTCGCCTTCTCTGCTTCCAGTTCAGCGAGACGCGCCTTCATCGACGGCTGGTACAGCCCGTCCTCGATCGCGCTCATGATCCCGTCGATCTTGCGCTGAACGCCGGCGAGCTTCACTTCGGTCTCGGCAGCCTTGCCACTTGCCTCTTTCGTCAACCGGTTCACCTCCTCCTGATACGCGCGGGTAAACTCCGCCACCAGTTCTGGCGTGAGCAGGTTCTGCTTCAGGGCCCTGAGGATGCGCGCCTCGATCTCCTTCCGGCTGATCGTACGGTCGTTCGTGCACATGCCCTTCGAGCGCCGCCCGGCGCAGCCATAGCGGTCCTTCGCCATGATCGTGTACCCCGCGCCGCAGCAGCCGCAGGTTAGAAGGCCCGACAAGAGGAAACGGCGGCGGTGAGCCCGGTTGAGCGCACTGCCGCTCTCATCCCGGCCCATCTCGAAGGCGGTTGCCGCTTGGCGCCGCTTCACCTCCTGCCAGAGCGTATCGTCGATAATCCGCAGGTGCGGTACCTCTGTTCGCTCCCAGCGCTCGGGCGGGTTCGGCCGCGCCACCCTCTTTCCTGTCCTCGGGTCCTTCACATAGGAGCAGCGGTTCCACACCAGTTGGCCGATATAAATCTCGTTGTTCAAGATTCCGGTCCCGCGCTCCTTCTGGCCGCGGATGGTGGTGTCCTGCCACGGGCGGCTCTCGGGACCGGGAATGCTCTCCTCATTGAGGCGCCGGGCGATGGCCCGTGGGCTTACGCCGTGAGCGAACATCCTAAAGATGCGTTCAACCACAGCCGCCTCATCACGGTTGATGGTGCGCCCTCCTCGCTCGCCCTCCTCGACCACGTTGTAGCCGAAGGCCTTACCGGCGGCGGCACGCCCCTGCAGCACGCGACCCAACTGTCCGCGCTTGGTCTTCTCCCTCAGGTCGGAGAGGAACATCTGTGCCATCGTGCCGAGCATTCCGACATGCATGGTGGTCACCGCACCGACATTGACCGCGTGCAGGCTCATCCCATGAAACTGCAGCTCGTCATGGAGGCTGGCCACATCCGAGAGCTTACGCGCCAGGCGGTCGAGCGCCTCGACGATCACGACGTCGAAGGCTCCCCGTCGCGATTGTGCCAGCAGGTCCCTGTAGCCAGGGCGATTGTTGCTGGCGCCCGACAGCGCTCGATCCTGGAAGGTCGCCGTCACCTGGAGCCCCTGCTGGGCGGCATAGCGGCGGCAGACCTCGAGCTGGTCCTCGATCGAGGCATCGCGCTGGTTCTCGCTCGAGTAGCGGGCATAGATCGCGGCGCGCTTCATACGAGGTCCTCCCCGGCGGCTTTGAGTTGATCGAGGATCGAGCCAAGGCGTCGGCTTGCGGCGAGGTTGTCGGCCTGGATGTAGAAACGCTCGGTCGTCGAGAAATGCCGGTGGCCGAGCAGCGGCGCCGCGGCGCGGGCCATATCGGCGGACACAGCCGCGAGGCTCGAGGCCGCGCAATCGCGCAGGAGGTGCGGGTTGATTGGCGTCCCGAACAGGCGGCGGGTCAGCTTGGTGATCCGGTGATACGCGGCGTGGGAATCGCGCATAACGCCCTCCTTGCTGAGCCACAGCCTGGTCGATTCGGCCGCCTGCGGAAACAAGGAGCGCACCGCGGAAAGGTAGTGCTCGAACCAGGGCAGCAGCGGTTCGGGCAGTTCGAAGCTGATCGGCTGACGGGTCTTGGTCTCCTCGGCCGGAATGGTGATGAGCCAGCTGCCTTCGGTTGGGATCAGGTGTCGCCCGAGTTCGAGGCTCGAAAAGTTCTTCACCCGCAGGGGACGAAGCGCCAGAAGGGCGAGCATCAGGGCATCGCGGTAGGCCACGGCTTGCTTGAGCGACAGGTTACCGACAGGAAGACGCTCCAGCTCCGCGACCGCGGCGGCGAAAATCTCCGCGGTCGGGCGCATCCGGGTCCGCTTGTCCTTGCTCGGCCTGGCATTGATTTGGACCCGGTTGCAGGTGGTCTGGAGCCAGCGCCAGTTCCGATCGGGAGCCATCGCCTGCATCATCACCTTCAGGCCGACCAGCATCGACAGGCGTGTACGCGGGGCGACGAGCGTCTCAAGATGGAGGTTGTAGGCGCGAACCCTCTCGCGCGTGACGCGATCGGCGGGGTCTGCGTCACGGTCCAGTTGACCGGTCCAAAGCAAGTAACCGAGCCAACGGCCATAATGCTGCTCGTTGGTCCGGCGGGTGCCGGATGCCCAATGGGCCGCACCACCGCATTCGTCGAATATGTCGTCTTCGACCTGTGCCGCCGCCCAGGCCTCCTGGTCGACCTGCGGCCACTCGGACACCGGCAGAGCGCGGCGCATCGGATCAACAGGGCGGCCCATCAGCGCCTCCCCGTTGGGGCTTTGGCTTTGGCCGCGTCGAGCAGGCGATCGACGTGACGTCCAGCCGCCTTCGATCCGGTGCCGAGATAATGACCCATGGTGGTGTCGAGCGTGGTGTGGCCAAGTACGCGCGAAACCGCGAGATAGGCGCCGGGATCAGCTTCCGTGGTGATCTTGGCAAGAAAATGCCGGAACAGGTGCGGGTTCATCTCGAGACCAGCCCGGCGCATGCTGCGGCGGATCGCATCCGACAGCGCGGTTTTGGAACGAGGCTTCCTGTTCACACCCGGGAACAGGTAAGGCCCATCGGCCTCCGGCAAACGCGAGCGGAATGCTGCGATGTGGTGCTTCAGGCGCGCGGTGATCTCGGCATTGAGCTCGAACTCCAGCGGCCGGCCCGTCTTGGTGCGCTCTGCCGGCACGATGAGCACGGCGAGTCCCGAACTCAGGAAGGTGAAGTCGGCAAGCTCCAACGTCCGCAAGGACCCGATGCGCAGACCGCAATGGATCAGGAGGTCAACTGCCACCGCGCGCTCCATCGCCTTCGCGGCTCGTAGCGGGTTCGTCTCGGCCAGGGCGCGCTTGGCCTCCCGCTCGGGGAAGGTGAGCAGGCGGGCGACGTTGCGCGGATCATCGAACTGAGCGAGGCGCTTGCGGTTACGCTCCGTCATCTGACGCCGGTTGCCGGGATCGAGCTTGCGGCAGATCTTCTCCAGGGAGGCGACAGACGCCTCGTCCAATCCGCCATAGTGCTTGCCGATCAGACGCATCGAGCGGGCGAGATTGTGCACCCGCTGGGTCTTCCTGCCCGAACGATCCAAGAAAAAGCGAAGGGCTGCCTTAAACGCCTCCGGTTGGAACAGGACGCTCAACGACGTGATCGCCTCCGTCGACAGGTAGCCGGTATGGACGAGCGCCGAAGCTAACTGGCGGAAGGTGTAAACCCGGTGCTCGATCGTTGCCGGGCGCAGGGCGCGTGCCGGCGCCTCCTCGTCGAGGGGATCCGGGTTCGCCATGCGCTCACGCCAGCGTCCCACATCTTCCTGGAACGAGGCCGGAAAGGCGCTCAGGGGCAGCGCATACGGTTCCTGCCTGAATGGCGAGGACAGCTGCACCTGTGGCCAGTCCGGCATCGTACGGGCCGAGCGGTTCCAGTTCGAGATGGTGTTCTTGAGGATATCCTTCGGGTTTTTGAGCGCCTCTTCCGCCTCAAGCGCTTCAAACAGACCGAGGAGGATCTGAGGCGTGACCTCCTCCGGCGCGATCCCCATGACGGTGCTGTAGGTGGCGAGGCGATAAAGCGCCTGGCGCTGATAGGCGGCCTCAATCCGGTCAAGCAGCGCCTGCCAGGACGGCGCGAGTGGAATACGGCGGGTCAGTGGCAGGGGTCGCGGCGCATAGCGTTCCAGGGCCTGGACGACCAGGGAGCGGATGTTGGCGAAGGTCTTCTCGGACAGGTTCACCTGGGCGGCGCTTCTGGACGCAAACAGCTCACGCACCCGGTGCGGACTCGCCTCCAGCGTCTCCAAGGGTGCCCCGAACATCTGCCCGACGCGGTTCAGGGCCGAGATGAGGTCGCGGCGCTGGGTGTTGGTCAGGTCGGGATCCGACGCGGCGAGACGCTTCACCTCCGCCAGAGTGGCCTGGTTCTGGGAGGCGAAAGCCATTTTGCTACGGGCGAGGAATCTGGGGTCGACATACTGCATCGGGATCGTCTCACATGGTCAGCTCTGGCCTCGGGAGGTCAGGCGTGGACAGGAGGGGCAGTTCGGGAAATAGCAGCTTTCTGGTCCTACGGCGTTCAGCCGGGAGCGGTCTCCCGACAGCCGCTAAGCCATTGACGCTGTTGGACAGAAGCGGACATAGGCACCCATCGCACCTACTCGCGATGGAGCTTCTCGTAGGTGGTCACGTCTTCGAGGGAGATGCGGATCTGGTGACCAATGCGGTGCACCTTGAGCTCGCCGCGGGCCACAATGCGGCGCACGGATTTAAGGCTGACCTGCCAGCGAGTGGCGAGGTCCTCCAGGGTCAGTAGCGGCTCAGACTTCGGCTTCAAAGGTATCCTCCGGTTCGGGGTGATCGTGCTCGGAGGGAACCGCTGGTTCGGCTGTGGCAAACGCTTCATGGGCCGCGTGCCGGGCCAGCAACCGGACGAAAGCAATCAACGCAACCGGCGAAGATGCCGGCTCCTCATGGCTGCGAGTTGCTGGTTCACGGTTTGCTGTCTTGCCCACTGGTGACCTCCAATGGGCAGGACAATCATGACGGACGCTCGATTGGTCGAACTCCCTAACTCACCAGCTTTTGCACAACCTCAGGGCACGAACGGTGGGTCGAAGTACTCAAGGTCACGGATCGGGAGCTTCTCCTCGACCACCTTGTCGATTAGCCGCGGCTCGAACGTGACGCCCTTGGGCGCATACAGACACAGCGCCTCCTTGACGAAGCCGGTGAAGCCGCGTTCGGCCAGAAAGATGATTTTGTCCACCGTATGAGCGGGCCTGATGCCAAGCACCTCCTGATAGGATAGCATCAGCGCCGAGATCAGTTCCCGCAACTCCTGAGTCGGGGTCGGTCCGCCATGGTTGTCCTGGGCAGATAGGCTCTGCTCCTTGGCGACCTCCGCGGCTTTGCGGCTCAAGGACGCCATCCGCTGCAGATAAAGGATGTGCTGCCGCATCTCGATGGCGACACAATCGAGGTTGACCTCGGACATCGCGACAATCATCAGGAGACCTTGGTTCCCGAGCTTCTCGGCGTTCTTTTCTGCTTTCGCAAGATTAGTTGCCAGGCTGTTAAGCTCGCGGGCGACTGCCGAGGGACGCAGCCTCACGGGGTTTTTCAAGTACAGCTTGATGATACGTTTAGTATCTTCAACAAGTTGAACTAGGGCCTCGTCGGACGGTCCATGCCCGAGATGCTGCAGGTCCTTCTTGAGCCAATTCAAAAGCCTTCCGTCGGGATTCGTGGTCATTGTGCGCTGAGCCCATTTTGGCACCACCCGAGGTGAGACCTTTCCAACCTCAATCAGGGTGGTAGGCTGGCTGGGTCACCCAATTTCGTCAGCACGATCGGGGCCTACTCCCGATCGCACCATGGGGTCGTCCTCACTGTAGTATCGACGCCAGTGCTCCATCTTTTCGCGTGCAAATGCAAGGGACAGGAACCAATGCGGGCCCTTCTCAAGTGTGGACCTGCCTACGTGGAGGAGTTTACGAGGCTTAGACCACACTACCAACGAGTTCTCCTGATCGCCGGATGAAAAGAGGCGCTCAGACTACACAGTCAATCCCGGTTTCCGCTTAAATAGGAGCGAGTCCTTGTGCGTAAGCGGCTTAGAACAATTCTGATCAGTGTTTTGGTTTGGGTTTCCGCCACCAGCGGGCCTAACTTTTTCGGACCTGACTTTTTTGGGCCTAACTTTTTCGGAGGAACCTGACTCGGTTCGACAAGCTGTGGATCATGAAGTTGCTCGACAACTGCCGGCTGCTCCTTGACAATTGAACCCTCGGAAGCATCGACAGGTGTTGAAACAATGACTGGAATCCATGGCGAGTCCCGTCCGACCATTTGGTGGAAGTCATGCGCAGCAATGCCATTATCAATCAGTGTCTTAGGTGGCACGGTCATCGCGATCTCCGTCCCAAGCTGATGAAACATCCGCTCATAGACGTCGATGCCCCTGTACTCGAGCAAGTAATTCACTATCTCGATCTTTAGGCGCTCGGGGTCACCGATGGATTTCAACTCCTTAAATCCAAATGTTTTGTAGAAGTTATCGCTTGAGACGCGTTTCATAAAATCTACAAGGATGAGTCGGTGCTCGTTGATCGACCGGTTACTTGCCGATTGACTTGGACGGCTGGTGTTATTTTGATGGACCCGAAATTTTACGAGTCGCTCCGGCATTACAAAGATATCGAAGTGCTCAAGCACTCGCACCCACATATCAAGGTCAGGTAGCTGCCGGTAGAAGTTGTTGTACAGTCCAACCTTGTCATATACGTCGCGCTTTATCAGCACCGACGGGTGGCACAAGCGATTGCCACCCTCTAAGAGATCTCTCATCCACTGAAAACGTGAACGATTAGCTTGACGAAAAACGTCTTGGTAGCCGGGATGATCTCCCAGCCAGCAACCTTCATCATCAATCCACTCTACATCCGAGAAAACGGCGGCGACATCTGTCCCGGACGAAAAAATTTGGAGTTGCTTCTCAAGTTTGTCGGCAACCCATACATCATCGGAGTTGCACACTGCGATGTACTGCCCACGACACATTTCGAGACCAACGTTCATGGCCTGACAAGCACCGACGTTCTCGTACAACTGCCGCAAAACAATTCGGCTATCCCGATAACTTGCAACAATTGATGCTGAATTGTCTGATGAGCCATCATCCACAACTACAACTTCAATATCCGTGAAAGTTTGAGCGAGGACGCTCTCAAGGGTCGCACGGATATACTTCTCGTGCTGGTAGCTAGGGATGAGGACAGAAACGAGGGGATTGTTCATAATCTTTCAACAGCAGCATTAATGAACTGTCGGACAGCGGGGTCTACTCTTTTTCCCACTGCCGTGAGGGTCCGAATTATTGCTGCCTTCCTATGCTCTGAGTTAAGGCTAGTCCAAGTGCCGTTTGGGTGAAGTCGATACAACGTGGACGGTTTCGCGACGTGTGCTGCGCCGCCTTTAGCTGCGATTGTTAGATTCAGCAACCAGTCGTAACCCTCCTTGGCATCTGCGTAACTCAAGGCGTCACGGAAGCGGTCGCTTCGGTATAAGCAATTTGAAAATGTGGCCACAGGATTGGAATCAAGTAAGTCTAACATTGTCAGGAGCCTGTGCCGTCCGTCTGGCCAGTTTGGCTGCCGCCACTTTGCCCCCAAC
Source organism: Microvirga sp. HBU67558 (assembly GCF_018069605.1). Taxonomy (NCBI): domain Bacteria; kingdom Pseudomonadati; phylum Pseudomonadota; class Alphaproteobacteria; order Hyphomicrobiales; family Methylobacteriaceae; genus Microvirga; species Microvirga sp. HBU67558. Next base: position 7,697 of record NZ_JAGPUP010000442.1, read on the forward strand.
ACTTCATCCTCGACAATACACGCTGTGAAGCACAATCCTATGTCCGGAAAGGTCTCAAGGAAAGCAAGTTGCTGCTCAAGCTTATCGTCAGCGATCCAATAATCGTCACCTTCAAGAACCGCGACATATGGGGTATCAACAAGTTCAGTTAGCTTCCGATAATGGTTAATGATGCCAAGATTGGCTTCATTTACAATTACCTCGACGTTTGAAAGGCTTTGTGCGGTGGCACGTGCAATCGAAAATGTCCCGTCACTGGAACAGTCATCCGACACAATGACCTTTGTCGAAGTGAAGATGGTTTGAGCAATAATGCTATCGATAGCTTCGGCGATGTACTTGGCGTGATTATAAGTCGGTACGATAACCGTAATCAATGGGTTAGTCATGGAGTGACGCCTTCAAAGACTGTGCGATATAGACTGCGGCTTCGTTTGTTATTCCTCCATGGAGAGGAAGTGTTAGGACCTCTTCTGCGGCACGCCGCGCGTTCGGTAACTTGAATTCCTTCTGCGTCATATGCATTCTGTAAGACGGCACATCACAGAGTAAAGGATAAAAATATTTGCGGGTGAAGATCCCAAGTTCCCTGAGCGCCAGGTACGCCTTGTCACGAAGGCGGATGCCATTCTCCACGGGCAATCGTACTGCAAAATAACTTGGTGCACCGAGCGTGCCGGGCCGTTGCGGGACGATTTTGATCTTTGGGTGCTCAACAAGGCAATCGGTATATATCGCAGCAATCTCGGTCCGTTTAGCACGCTCTTCGAATACTGCGCTCAAGTTCGAGAGCCCGAATGCGGCGTTCAGCTCGCTCATTTTTCCGTTAGTACCTACTTCCGAAATGAGATCCTCCGATTCGATCCCAAAATTCTTCAAAAGGCCGACCTTTGCGTGCACCTCGTAAGAATTTGTTACGATTGCGCCGCCTTCACCCGTGTTGAATTGCTTTGTTGGATGAAAGCTCATTGTCGTTGCATCGCCATAGCCGACAATCGGTCGACCATTGAAGGTTGATTCAAATACATGAGCCCCGTCATAGAGAATGGGTATTGACGCCGCTTTTGCTAAGTCGTCTAGGGCGTCAACGTTGCAGGGGCATCCATATACGTGAACACCGAGGATACCGCCAACATTGCTGTCAAGATGTTCTTTTACGGCATTCGGGTCTATCGTTAGATAATCCTCTTCCACATCCACAAGAACAGGATCCAGACCGATCCAAATCAGCGCGCTTACAGTGGCTGCGAACGTAAAAGGCGTAGTTATTATGCGGTTGCGAAAATTTAGTGCCTTGGCAGCAATTTCTATTGCTATCGTGCCGTTGGACATCAGGCTTACGTGAGGTGTTCTTAAAATCTCCGAAAGCCTATGCTCAAGATTGTGGCAGTTCGGCCCTCCATTCGAGAGTCGCCGATTCTCCAAAGCGGGACGCAGATAAGATAAAAATTCATCTACACTGGGCACGATGGGGCGCGCTACATAAATAGGATTATTTTTCACGAGAACTCCTCGGCTTCGCAGGAACACCAATTACCGTCAGGCCGGGATCGACGTTTGATATGACGCATGCAGCAGCGCCTACGACTGCCCCGTCGCCAACCCTCATGGGGCTGCCATCTACACCGTTTCGGATTACGCTTCCAGCGCCGATCCAAACCCGCGAGCCAACCTCCACATGGCCGGCTATCGTTGAATTCGCGGCGATAAAGCCGAATGATCCGATCTTCACATCATGATGCAGCACTGCCCCGTAGTTGACGATCACATGATCACCCAAATTGACATTTGCAGAAATCACAACGTTTGCGAAGACTTGGACCCCTTGGCCAATTCTTGCGGTTGGCGACACCACGGCGCGCGGGCTCACAAAAGTCCCAAACCTTGTACCCGACGAACTCAATCGCTGGACCAGCCTAACTCGGCCTTCTATACTTCCTATAGCTACAAACCAGGATGCGCCTCCCGCCATCGTTATTGCTTTTTCATAAGAAACGACCGGAGTTCCGTCCAAAAGACGGTCTGAGTTGAAATCATCGACGAACGCCAGCACCTGCGTGCCGGCCGCCTCCAGTTGAAAGGCAAGTTCGCGCGCGTGGCCCCCTGCGCCATATATGATCGATCTCGGCTTTGGCACTTTACTTCATCGGCTCTGTTGACCACTGACGGCCTTCTACGTTAGTCGTGCAACGTTTGCCAGCGTTCGGGTTCTATGCAACCCATTGGGGGCCTGAATGATGCAATCGAGCAACACTGTTGTCGAGGGAACTGTTGGTAATAAAATTACAGATCTGCTCATCGTTGATGACGTATTGCCTTCGAGCTTGTCGCCATTCCGAACAATCGAATACCGGCACTATTTGTACAATTTTGACGCGGCGCTACTGTCGCTAGAAGGATGGCACAATTGGGAAAAGGGAACGACCTTTGAAGGCAAGTTGGATGAGCTGGAGTTCAGTGAAAATGCCAAACGCCGAATATTTAGGTTCAGTGAAAGTCAGCATATTGCCGCGCGCTTAGCGTATGTCACTTTCTTGAACAATGCATACAATTTATTGCCTTTCTTCGAACAGAGAAATCTACCATTTATACTTCAGCTGTATCCGGGTGGAGGATTTGAAATCGGTCAAGTAGAGACTGATTTGAAATTGCGCTCTGTATTGCTGAATCGCCTATGTAAGGGCGTCATTACGACCCAGACTATATCGCGGGATTATATCACGTCTGAACATATCGGCTTCAATGCATGTAAGGTGCATCACATTTTCGGCGGAGTTTTTGACAGTAATGTCCCATTTGATTTTTGCCAAGACAAACTATTTTATGGCGGGAATAAGAGTACGCTGGATGTCTGCTTTGTCGCGTACAAATACAACAATGATTTGCAATCCAAAGGATATGATAAATTTATCGAGATCGCAAACCTAATATCGAGTGAGCTAGATTGCGTCCGGTTCCATGTTGTTGGGAATTACGGCCCCGATGATTTGCCACTGAAGGGTATAGAAGGAAAGATCACTTTTTACGGCCCGCAGCCTGCCGCGTTCTTTAGAAGCTTCTATTCGCGAATGGACGCGATTGTTTCGGTGAACAGACCATTCCTATCAAGTTCGGGCGCTTTTGACGGTTTTCCAACTGGATCGTGCCTAGAAGCTGGGTTCATGGGAGTTGCAAATTTTATTAGCGATCCGCTAAATCTAAACACTCAGTTCAGAGATGGCATTGATCTAGTACTTGTCGGCGACGATGTTGAAGTATCTGCTCGCAAGATACTCGCCTACTTACGTGACCCGACGGCTCTCTATAAACTCGCTCATGGTACCTATCGTGCATTTCGGCGGATTATTGACGTTGATAAGCAGTTAATGACAAGATCCCAGATAATCTTTCGGCACCTAATGGAGGACAATGTAGATTTATCTACTGAGGTCCAAAACGATTATCTGATGATGCGCTCCATGCTTCAAATTAGGCGCCAAGTTGAGGCTCTGACGGCTGAGTTAAACGACCTGAGAACTCAGCCGAAAAACGTTCAAGAGCTTAGGTTGGAAGTCAATCATATGGGGCACACCTTGAGAAGATTACGAAGTCGGAGACCGCTGAACAGGACTTAGAGACTGGTGAGCAATTATCTTTCCTTTCACGTGAGGCGCCAGAGCAGGATGCGGTTTATCGCAAGATAGAGGAGCATCTCGCCAGTTTCGACCAGACGTTCGTAGTCCTCGCCCCCGCGGGATCTATCATCTTTGGTCTTTCGTCAGTATCTGCGAAAGCCATCTTGAGGAAGCTCATTTTGATCCAACCTGGTGTCACCGTTGTCCATGATCGCCCGTTCAACGACTTCCCGAGGTTAAGTCCATCCTGCGCATTAGCAGGTGCCGTGACCATAGGTAACCAAGCCGGGTTAGGTATCGGTGCCAAATGTGCTCCGAAAGTCGTCGTCGGAAATATCGCGATGGTTGGAGCAGGCGCTGGTTGCATTCGAAGGGTGGCGGCCGGTACGACAGTTGCAGGAATTTTCGCCCTCGTCCTGCGTCCACGGTGACGCCACAACCGCTTTCATCGCTCCCGGAGTTAATCAACTGTGCTACACACGACGACACCGCCAACGCGCCATTCTATTCTTTTTGACAGGTTGATTTGGCTTACCGCGTTCATTGCCTCTATCGGCTGGCTTCTCTGGTACCTTTATGCAACAGTGAAGTTCAGCTTTCTGGCACCCTTTTGGGACCAGTGGAACACGCTCTACAAACCTGACGGAATTTCAGGTTATTTCATTCAACACAACGAGCACCGCATTGTTCTAGCGCGCATCATCTATACCATAGACGCCGAATTTTTCAGGATGAGCTATAGGTTTTCTATGGTGTTCGTCGCCCTCTTCCAAATAGGAACAGGTGCAACGTTTGTCTGGATGATAGCACTCGACAAACGCCTGACGTCGAGGATGAAAGCTCTATTCACCGTAGCAGCAGTCTTTCTCACTTTCTGGTGGTATCAATACGAGAACTTCGCCTGGCCGTTCCAAACGCAATATACTGGTCTAGTGTGTTTCTATGTGGCCTCGTTCGCTGTTTTTGCACGTTCGCCTAATAGTTGGGGACATGCGATCGTTTCGGTCGTTCTCATGGCCATAGCCGTGTTGTGCATTGCCACGGGTATCTTGAGCGCTTTCATCCTTATCGCGCTGTGCTTTGTTGCTCGTCCGCGCTGGCAGATTGCCGCTTTTGTTACCTTCGCAATATTGGCGATCACGGGAATGTACTTTTGGGGCTTCCAACCCGGGCCAAAGCCAGCCGAATCCGTGCATTCGCTAGCACGCATTTTCTTATATTCGGTTTACTACCTGGGCAGTCCGCTCCAAAGCTGCCTTTCATGGACGGGCCTAGAAAATCTTACCGCTGCCGGCCTCATGGGTTTACTAGTGCTAATTATGTCAGCTAGCTCGCTGATTGTGCTTATTCGCAGGCGATTCCGTTTAGACGAGATGGACCTCTTTGCCGGCGCGGTGATTGTTGTGACATTGGCGGCGACATTACTGACCGCAATTGGCCGGAATTATTTCGGTTACGAACAAGCGGCCGCCTCTCGCTATGGAACAATCGTCTTTCCGATTTATTTATCGATCGCGCTCGTCTTAACGCGTGAATTCAGGATTATGGCCTGGACTGCGGTCTTCATCATCGTTTTCACCGCTGCAACGCAAGCTCGATACCTTAACGATGCACAAGAGGCGAAGTATTCGAAGCAGCAAGGTCTTACCGCTATGCTTGCCGAGGTGAACGACGAAGAGATGCTGGGTCACCTGTTTCCGCTTCCAGACCGGGTGTTGTTAGAAGCGGCCCGGCTAAAGCGGTTGCGCCTCAATATTTTTTCCGAAGAATGGCCTCACTGGCTTGCTGGAAAATTGCCCTTCGAGCCACGCGCTGACGCAGCATGTCAGGGGACCTTTGATGCTACAGCCCCATTGGCAAGTGGCGGGCGCGCATGGGGATGGGCTTGGAATACTGAGACAACCTCGTTGCCTACTTACATTGTGCTGCTTGACGAGAAAGATACGGTCATCGGATTTGGCTTTCCCGGTATGAGCAGAGGTGACGTCGTCAAAGTTGGAGCGGACCTACGCTCAGGGTGGTTTGGTCACTATAAAGGACACGTTGCTCCTACCAGAGCCGTTGCGATCTTCGGCACAACAGATACAACCTGCCTTTTCCAACGATAGCGAACAAATCAGATTTGAGTTCTACCGGCGCTCACGTGACAATGTCTCCGACGCACAGTGTTGCGGATGCTGTTATGTCAATCTGCCCATCGGCATATGCTTGAATCAGTAGCAGAAAGCCCGCGATGCAAGATAGCACTGCGGGCTATTCCATAATTGAGGAAGTGTGCTGGATTCGTGTCCCGTATTATATGAAAAGCGAAAGAGTTTCGCGTGTTCAGTCATGCGGGTTGAATCGTCAGCCTTCACCGACAGTGACAAGGCGGCCGAGGCCGTGATCAAGCTTAAGGGAGCCATCGATCTGCAGAAGGGTCGGTTCGTTCCGTAGCCTTAGCCTTTGGGCTATTGCGGATCTTGCTTTGCTTGCCCTGGGAATTCGTACTTATCCTTGGTGCTGGTCATGGTGGGGTCCTCTCGGAGGGTGACTTGGACATCACTATCCTGCCATGACCGCCCCGATCAGGCGATTTGCAGAACCTTCACCACACTACTCTGCTTAAACGGTAAGTCGACCAATCGGCGTCACTAGTGTCGGTAGTTTCAGGTCCCCGCAACCACATCACCGCAAAGCCCCCGGTCAGACATGACACGGGGGCTTCGGCATTCATA
>NZ_JAGPUP010000443.1:0-14268 GCF_018069605.1 Microvirga sp. HBU67558
CTGCTCTTCCATCCCACCCATAGCATCGAGCCGGGCCGCCACTCGCGCCACCCTCGATCATCCTGCAGGCTCGCAGCGCAAGCTGCGGGCCCGCTGGTGCTGGCTCTTTGACATCAGCATCGCCGCAGCCGTCCTGACATCCTCTCACGTCATGGCCGGCCTTGTGCCGGCCATCCCGATCCGGAAGAGCGCCGCACCTCAACCAATCGAGATCGCCGGGACAAACCCGGCGATGACGGAGAAAGGATCAAGGCGGGCCCAAGGATCCGCTTGGTCGACACCTGCCGTTTCTGTGCTCGACAAGCAGGCCGACCTGATGAAGATAGGGTCAGGCGGAACAAGCGGGGAATGCGGGCCGAATGCGACGATCGGGACACGATGACTGCGTCATGGCCTCGGCCCTGGACGGCGGCCCCGCATGCGGGGCCGATCCGGCTCACCCGGATGGCGTGTCGCCCATGACGGGCGTGCGGAGGGCATATCCGCGCGCTCTCGCCTCCTGCGCCCGCCACCTTGTGGCTCTGGCGGTCGCCCTCGGCCTGAGCGGTTGCGCCAGCAACAAGGGCGCCCTCCTGCCCGTGGCCGCGACGGTGCCCGGCGCGAGCACGGTGGACATGCTGGTCGCCACCACGCGGATGCGGGCCAGCGACCCGCAGGAATTCTATTCCGGCGGCCGCGGTCCCGAACTGTCCTTCGCCGAGTTCACGGTCTCCATCCCGCCGGCGGCCAACCGCACGCCGGGCGAGGTGCAATGGCCGCAGCGGAACCCCGGCAACCCCGCAACCGATTTCGTGACCCTCAAGGCCGATGTGATCGACCGGAAACAGGCGACCACCTGGTTTCACCGCACCGTTCGCACCGTGCCGCAGCGGCGCGTGCTGGTGTTCATCCACGGCTTCAACAACCGCTTCGACGACGCGGTCTTCCGCTTCGCCCAGATCGTGCACGATGCCGGAACCCCCGTCGTGCCCGTGCTGTTCACCTGGCCGTCCCGCGGCAGCATCCTGGCCTATGGCTACGACCGCGAGAGCAACACCTATTCCCGCAACGCCCTCGAGACCACCCTGAGGACATTGGCCAGCGATCCGGCGGTCGGCGAGATCTCGATCCTGGCGCATTCCATGGGCAACTGGGTCACCCTCGAGGCTCTGCGCCAGATGGCGATCCGCGATGGGCGCGTCGCCCCTAAGATCCGCAACGTGCTGCTGGCCGCGCCGGACGTGGATGTCGACCTGTTCCGCGAGGCCGTCGTGGACATGGGCCGGTCCCGCCCGAACTTCACCCTGTTCGTCTCCCAGGACGACCGGGCCCTGGCGGTCTCCCGCCGCCTCTGGGGCGATGCGGTGCGGCTCGGGGCGATCGATCCGGATCAGGAGCCCTATCGCAGCGAGCTCGAGACGTCAGGCATCACGGTCCTGAACCTGTCGAAGCTCAGGACCGGCGATCCCCTGAATCACTCGAAGTTCGCCGAAAGCCCCGAGGTCGTTCGCATCATCGGGCGCGAGCTGGCCGAAGGCCAGACCCTGACGGATTCCCGCGTCGGCGTCGGCGACCGGATCATCCAGGTCACGGCGGGCGCCGCGGCTGCCGTGGGCACCGCCGCAGGCCTCGCGGTCTCGGCCCCAGTGGCGGTCGTCGACCCGCGAACGCGCGAGAATTTCCAGGGTCACGTGGAGGGGCTCGGCCAGGCGGTCTCGGGAACGCTCACTCCTTGAGGATATCGGGTCAGGGGCGCGCCGATTCGGGCGCGGCCTCCTCCTGCAGGTCCAACAGGGTTCCGGCATTGGGGCAGTACGCGGCATAATGGGCGGGCGCTCGCTCGTGTTCGAGATCCTGCCGGCACCGGACCGCCGCCGTGCATCCCGAGCAGGTCAGGCTCATGTCGCGCATCAAGGCCGAGTGGATGCGCCTGATCCGGTCGGGATCGAGCGACAGAGCCTCCATGAGACGCGGCAGCTCCTCCGCCGCGCCGGGATCGCGTGCGGCCAGGAGCGGCAGCATGTCGGCCGAAACCCCGATGTCGCGAGCCAGCGCGTCCCTCTGGTCCCGATCGAGGGACTCGAGTTCATGCCGCTGCCTCCAGGTCTCCCGCCATCGCTTGATCGCCGCTCCCGGATCCATGATCGCCTCCATGCTGACCGAAGCCTATCGGATCGGCCCGCCCCGGCATTGATCGAGCGCAATTCGCCCGGGCCATTGCGAAGTGCGGCTTGGACGTGCGGCTTGGAGGCGCAAGGAAGCCCCGGTCCCATTGCGGCCCGGACGCCCTTTCGGCATACCGTCCGTGCAGCAAGAGGGTGAATCGACGCCATGGAGCCGGGAATGAGCAGGGTCGTCTGCATCGGCGGAGCGGCCGTGGACCGCAAGTACCGCGCCTTGGCCACCATCCGCCCCGGCACGTCGAACCCCGTCGTGGCGGAGCGCTCGTTCGGCGGCGTCGCGCGCAACGTCGCCGAGAACATCGCCAGGCTGGGAACCCAGGTCTCGCTGGTGTCGATCGTGGGCGATGACGCCAACGGCCATGCTCTGATCGAGGACCTGAAGCGCCTCGACATCGACACCGGGCACGTGACCGTCTCGGAATCACACGCGACCGCCGAATACGTGGCCGTGCTGCAGCCCGACGGAGAACTGGCCGTCGGGCTTGCCCATATGGCGGTCTTCGACACGATCTCCCCGGCCCTGCTGCGCGCGATCGAGCCCCAACTCGGATCGGGCTGGATCTTCGCCGACTGCAACCTGCCGGCCGAGACCCTGAACGACCTCATCGGCCTTGCGCGGCAAAGAGCCCTCATGCTCGCTCTCGATGCCGTCTCGACCCCGAAGGTGATGCGCCTGCCGCCGGACCTGAACGGCGTTGGCATGGTCTTCCTCAATCTCGACGAGGCGCGGGTCTATCTCAACCGCCCTGAGGTGGCGCCGGAAGCCGCGGCGGAAGCCATGCTCGCCCGGGGAGCGGAACAGGTCGTCCTGACCCTCGGGGACAAGGGCCTCGTCGCGGCGGATTCCTTCGGGATCCGGAAGGTCGCCGCGCTCAAGGCCAGGATCGTCGACGCCACGGGAGCGGGAGACGCGCTGATCGCCGCCACGCTCGTGGCCATGCTGAAGGACATGCCGTTAGACCAAGCGGCGCAGCTCGGCGCCGTCGCCGCGGCCTTGACCGTCGAAAGCCCGGTGAGCGTCCGGCCGGATCTGTCGCTCGCCTTGCTGGAATCCACATTGTCCCTTAGAGCCGGTTCGGTTGTGGAACGGGAGCCCTCATGACGAATGACACCGCCAAGCGCTTTCTCGACATCGCTCCCGAGGTCCAGGCCACCCTGGCTGCGGGCGGACCGGTCGTCGCGCTCGAATCCACCATCATCACCCATGGCATGCCCCATCCTCAGAACGTGGCCACGGCCCGCGACGTGGAGGCGGTCGTGCGCGACAACGGCGCCGTCCCGGCCACCATCGCGATCATCAATGGGCGCATCAAGGTCGGGCTGTCGGACGCGGAGCTCGACTGGCTCGGCACGGCCAGGGACGTGATGAAGCTGAGCCGCGCCGATCTTCCCTATGCCGTCTCGTCCGGACGGCAGGGAGCCACCACGGTGGCCGCGACCATGATCTGCGCAAGGCTCGCTGGCATCCGGGTCTTCGCGACCGGCGGCATCGGCGGGGTTCATCAGGGCGTCGAGGACACCATGGACATCTCGGCCGATCTGGACGAGCTGGCCCGGACCCCCGTGGCGGTGATCTGCGCCGGTGCGAAGGCCATTCTCGATCTGCCGCGGACCCTCGAATATCTCGAGACCCGCGGCGTGCCCGTGGTCGGCTACCGGACGGACCGCTTCCCGGCCTTCTGGAGCCGGGCCAGCGACCTGCCTGTTCCCCTACGGGTCGATTCGCCCGACGCCCTGGCGGACCTCATTCGCACCAAGGAGGCGCTTGGTATCGAAGGCGGCGTGCTCGTGGCCAACCCCGTTCCGGATGCCGATGAAATCCCGGCAGGCGCGATGAAGACCTTCATCGACGCGGCCGTCGCCGAAGCGAAGGCGCGGGGCGTGACCGGCAAGGCCGTGACGCCGTTCCTCCTGTCTCACCTGTTCGAGGTGACGGGCGGCCGAAGTCTCGCCACGAACATCGCGCTGGTGAAGAACAACGCGGCACTGGCCGCGCAGCTTGCCGCAGCCCTGACGCGCTGACCGCCCTACTCCGTTTCGTTCCAGGCCGCCATCGCCTCGAACACGATGGCGTGCCGACGGGCGAGCGCGTCGATATCGGCCGAATAGCCTCCGCCGATCACCGCGACGAGCGGGATCCGGCGGCTGCGGGCCTGCTCGATCACATAGGCGTCGCGCCGGCGCAGGCCATCGTCGGAAAGGCAGAGCCGCCCGAGCTTGTCGTCCCGGTGCGGGTCGACTCCCGCGTTGAAGAACACGAGATCCGGCTCGATGGCATCGAGCAGGCGCGGCAGATGGGCGTGAAGAACCGCCAGATAGGCCTCGTCCTCCAGGGCATCGGGCAGCCCGATATCGAGGTCGCTGGGAATCTTGCGCACGGGATAGTTCTTCTCCGCATGCATCGAGAAGGTGAAGAGATCCGGTTCGTCGCGCAGGCAATCGGCAGTGCCGTCGCCCTGATGTACGTCGAGATCGACGACGAGCGCGTTGTGGATCGCGCCCTCGGCATGGAGCGCCTTCGCCGCGATGGCGACATCGTTGAAGACGCAGAAGCCGGCCCCCGTCTCCCGCTGCCCATGGTGGCTGCCGCCGGCCGTCGTCCCTGAAAGCCCGTGCTGAAGCGCCAGTCTCGCGGCGAGCAAGGTCCCGCCGGCGGATGAACGGGCACGGCGCACCACGCTCTCACTCACGGGAAGGCCGATCCTCCGCTCGATCTCGCGGGGAACGGAACAGGCCAGGACCTGATCCACATAGGCGCGATCATGCGCCAGGGCGATCAGGTCGGCCGGCGCTTCCTCCGGTTCGACGAAGCCGTTCGATGCGAGCCCCATGTCGGCGACCACCTCGGCGAGGCGCCCGTATTTTCGCATGGGAAAGCGATGACCGTCCGGCAGGGCAGCCTGGTAGGCGGGATGAGAAACGATCGGCACCTGCTTCATGTCCCACCCTTTCCGGTCGAAGTCCGTCTATTGGCCGGCCGCTATCGCCTTCTCGGCCAGCATGACGGCGGATTCCTGCGAACGCGCTCCGCAGATGAACCCGCCAGGATGGCAGAAGACGCCATCGGCGATCCCGGCGATCCGGGAAAATTCCTCTTCCTGCAAGCCCCGCCACGCCTCCGGCAGGGACAGTCTCTGGCCGAAGGAATTGGGCTCCGGCGGAACGGTCCGGCAATACCAGGATGTGGTGTCCTCATTCGGGTAGATGATGAAGAGGAGGTCACGCAGCCCGCCCTCGAAGACCGCCTTCTCCCAGGGCAGCTTACGATTGAGAACGATGATCCGCGGGTCCTGCGCCTTCCGGGCGGCGGAGAGCACGGAGGACTGCGCCTGAGCTTCCGCGTGGGCCTGCCGGCAGGCCCGGAACAGGATCCCTCTGGCGAAATCGGCCGCCTCGAGGAACGCATCGTCATAGGACTGATCGCCAGCCCAGGTGGGATTGAAGGCTTCAATCAGAAGCGACAGATGCCCCTGACTGACCGACGCGACGCCGTTGTCTGCCTGGTCGATGGCCAGAACGAAGCCGTTATCGATGTCCTGCCAGACCACGTCCAGCAGATCCTCATCGATCCCCGGAGCCAGATTCGGCAGGGCGTTGCGCCCGAAATCGCGCCAGATCAGGCCCACCGAGCTGTAGGGAGTACCATCGGGCCGGCGCGGGAGATCCCGCATGTGGTGATCGTAGCGTCCGCGGGCGATGTCGTAAACGCCGCCGACGTCGAAGACGAGGTCCGCGGCGTCGATCAAGGCCGTGTCACGGGTCCGGGTGAAATCGAAAGTCCCCAGGGCTTCCCGCAAAATCGAGAAGGCGAAGACATCGTCGGCATGGAATGTGCCGCTGTGGGTGACAACCTTCATTTTACTCGTGCCGACCACCGTCGGCTGCTCCTGACCAGTTCTGCATCTCGATCCGCGATAACAGAGCTACTCGAAGAAGATAAGCTGCTGCAATCACATCCTTTATGCTGACGGGAGGATAGCCTGAATAACCGCTCGATGGCGGCTTGACCTTGCCATCGTGGAAAGGTCCAAGAGTGTCGGGATCTTGAGAAAGGATCCCGATCATGCATCATTTCCACGTGCCGGACATCCATTGCGGCGGCTGTCTGAGAAGCCTTCGGCAGGCTCTTCAAACGCTCGATCCGCAAGCCCAGGTCGAGGGCGACCTGGAAAGCCGCGTCATCGCCGTCGCCACGAGCCGCGACGAATCCGCGATCCTGGTGGCCCTGCACAGCGCCGGCTACGCGGCCCGGGCTCTTTCGCAGCAGGATGCCTGACGGCAAAGCGATCGCAGAGAATCCCGGGCATCCGCGTGCCCAGTCCCGGAGCTTTACCCACTCAACGCGTTTCCTTTTCGCGAGCACCAACGATGAAAACCCATTCTCTTGTCCTGGCCGCACTCTTGATCGCCCTGCCTGCGGCCAGCCGGGCGCAGAGCGCGCACGGAGGCCACACGGGGCATTCCGCGACATCACCAGCGCAGGCCGTGGAGGCCCCTTCCACACAGGGCTACCGCCAGGCGAACGAGACGATGCACCGGAACATGGACATCCCGTTCAGCGGCGACCCGGATGTGGATTTCGTGCGCGGCATGATTCCCCACCACCAGGGCGCCATCGACATGGCAAAGGTGGCGCTTCACCATGCCAAGGACGAGCAAATCCGGAAATGGGCGACCCACGTCATCCGGGAACAGGAGCGAGAGATCGCCGAAATGGAAGCCTGGCTGAAGAAGAAGGGAGTTCGGTAGGCCCGCTCCGTGCCGTCGATGGACCGGGCCTCCACCCGGTCATCTTCATGTCGCTTCATGTGCATATCCCTGCCACGAACGTGCGGGGTCGTGCGTTAGTGGGTATCCCTTGCGGGCGAATGGAAAGGACGAATCATGTTCACGCTGACGATTAGCGACAAGCCTGTCGCCATTACCAATGCCGAAGAGGACGAGGCCCGCGATCTCCTCATGAGCGAAGACTTCAAGGAAGATCTCAAGGTCCTTGAAAGCGAGGGCGCTCCCCTGTGGGACGGCTTCGCGACCCTGAACGTCCGGCCGGCGACCGACGAGGAAAAGACCGAGTTCGAGAACGCGGATTTCGATGACGACGAGGATGACGATGACGAGGAGGAAGGTCCTTACATCATGTTCCTGGTCGATGTGACCGATCCCGACGAAGTGGAGGACGAGGCCTGACCCGTTCCGTCCGGCTGTCGGGCGCTGCCGCTTCGTGATCATCCCGGGCCGGGTCCGCTCCATGCGGGCCCGGCCTTTCGCCGCGGAACATGCCCGGATCGGGCCCGTTGGCACCGGATGAGCTGGCTTGTACAACCCCGCCTCGTGAACGATCCGTTCGGCGACCCGGGCGTCTACCTGGATTTTCGTTACGGCCGCCGGGCGATTCTCTTCGATCTCGGCGATGTCAGCGCCCTCTCCTCCCGTGAACTGCTGCGCGTGAGCCACGTCTTCGTCTCTCACACGCACGTGGACCATATGGCCGGGTTCGATCGGCTGTTCCGGCTCTGCCTTCATCGTCCGCAACCACTGATCCTCATCGGACCGCCGGGCTTCGCCGCGCAGGTCGAACATCGGATCCGCGGGTTCACCTGGAACCTTCTGGATGAGAACTCGGTCGATTTCCGCCTCAGCGCCATGGACTACGACGGCCGACGCCTGGGTCGCGCGGCAGAGTTCCAAGCTCGTGAGGCCTTCGCCCGGCGGGAGGTCGAGCCACCGCTTTTCCTAGAGGGTATCGCCTGGATGGAGGGCGAGTTCAGGATCGAGGCCGTCGCTCTCGATCACGGGATCCCGTCCCTCGCCTTCGCCCTGAGGGAGGTCCTCCAGGTGAATGTGTGGCGAGGCGTCCTGAACGAACTTGATCTCCCGCCAGGACCCTGGCTCAACGAAGCCAAGCGGGCGGTCCGTCTCGGCATGCCGGACGATCATCCCGTTGCCGTTCCGGGTCGAGGAAGCATTCGCCTTGCGGACCTGAAGGGTCAGGCCTTGCGCGTCGCGCCGGGCCAGGCCGTCGCCTACGTCACCGACGCGGCGCCTCATCCCGAGAACCGCGCGAAAATCGTTCAGCTCGCCCGTCGGGCCGATCAACTCTTCATCGAAGCGGTCTTCCTGGAGCGTGATCGATCCCTGGCCCTCGCATCTCTCCACCTGACCGCCCAGGAAGCCGGATCGATCGCCCGGGAAGCGGAGGTCAGATCCGTCACGCCGTTTCACCATTCGGCCCGCTACCTGTCGGAGCCGGGCCTCCTGCGCCAGGAGGTGTTCGAGAGCTTCGGTACGCTCGGCGCGAGCGCGATGCCGGCCTGAACCTCTAATCGGGCCGGAAAACCGCCGCGTGGATCTGTCTGGGATCGGGCCTGCGGCTCGAGCTGAACCGGACCACGCGGTAGCCGCAGGATCTCAGGACCTTGTCGCGCTGCGCATCCTTGCGGGCATCATGGGAGCGATCGTCGAGCTCCACGACCGCCACGACCTCAAGGTCCCGAACGACGACCCAGTCGACGCGGGTGTTCGAAATGCGCTTGAAGGCGATCCAGAAGGCTCGGCTGCCTTCCTTGGCGTCTGGCCGGACGAGCGCCAGGATCGGAACCTGCGGCCAGATCTGGCACTCGGGGCAAGCGGCCAGAAGACGCTGATAAAACTCGCGCTCGTTGTCCGTCATGATCGCAGCACGCCGATAGCGCGGCTTGCGGGTCCAGAGAAGGACCAGAACGAACAGGACGCCCAGCAGGCCTACGCCTGCGAGCCACGACCACGGGAGGTTTTCGATCATCACAATAGACTGCCCCTGCCCTCGGCTCGCTCGAATGTGAACGGCCAGGCTTCATCGTGCCTGTGAAGCATAGCAGCTAGCATGAAACCGAGACGGATGGTCCTGCGTCTTCTTATTGTCGAGTTAAGTCCGCCGGGGAGAGCACAATGGACCTCAGCCGCCGAACCTTCCTGCTTGGAGCCTCAGCCGCAGCCGTCGGCACCGGGCTGCCGAGCCACCCGAGCTTCGCCCAGTCGATGCGGGACATGTCCGCCTACCAGCGCATGTACGCTCCCGTCGATGACCTTTACCCGGTTCCGGGCATCGAGCTGTCGAGGATCAACCCGGCCTACCTGCGGCGTGTCGTCGAGTACCAGACCGCCGAGGCGCCCGGGACCATCGTGGTCGACCCGCGTTCGCGCTACCTTTACCTCGTCATGCGCGACGGCATGGCGGTGCGCTACGGGGTCGGCGTCGGTCGATCGGGGTTCAGCTGGTCCGGATCCGCCGTCATCAAGGACAAGCAGGAATGGCCGGACTGGTATCCGCCCAAGGAGATGTTCGGGCGGCAACCCGAACTGATGGAGCAGATGGGCGAACTGCCCGGCGGTCCCGGCATGCCAGGCGGCCCCGGCAACCCGCTCGGCGCCCGCGCGCTGTACCTCTGGCAGGGCAACAAGGATACGCTCTACCGCATCCACGGGACCTTCGAGCCCTGGACGATCGGCACGAATGTTTCATCGGGGTGCATCCGCATGATCAACCAGGATGTGATCGACCTTTACAACCACACCCCAGTGGGCACGAAGGTGGTCGTCCTGTCGTCGCCATCGGGTCGCCCGAAGCGGAATCAGACGGCGGCCCTGCCCGATTAAGCAAAAAGGCACGGTTCGCGCCTATTTTTGCCATGGTTAACGACCACACGTCGCTTCAAGGGACGCGGGAACCAACGAACCATGGCGCGAATACTCGCCCGATCCGATCGATCGGTTGGCGGATGCAGGTCAGCCCCTGCCTCCGAACGGAGCTGCCTGCCTGGCAGGAAGAGCCTATCCTGTCTGGCTGTCGGCCTCCTGGGAGCTGCCTCCTTCCTCCTCCTGGCGACGGCCCGCATTCAGGACGCTGCCGCGTTCGGAGAGACCCGCACCCTCACCTTCTTTCATACGCACACGCGCGAAAGCTTGACGGTCACCTTCCGCCGGAATGGGGATTACGACTCGGGCGCCCTGCAGCAGCTCAACTGGTTCCTCCGCGACTGGCGGGTTGAGAAGCCCGCGCAGATGGACCCGCGCCTGTTCGACATCATTTGGGAAGTGTACCGGGAATCCGGCTCGTCGCAGCCCATCAACATCATCTCCGCCTACCGGTCGCCGGAGACCAACGGCGCCCTGCGTCGGCGGTCGAGCGGGGTCGCCGAGCACAGCCAGCACATGCTCGGCAAGGCGATGGACATCCGACTGCCCGACGTGGACACGGCCCGCCTGCGCGCCATCGCGATGAAGATGCAATACGGCGGCGTGGGCTATTATTCGTCCTCAGCCTTCGTTCACGTGGACACCGGCAACGTCCGGGCCTGGCCGCGCATGACGCAGCAGCAGCTGGTACAGCTTTTCCCTGACGGGAAGACCCTGCACCTTCCCTCGAACGGCAAGCCGCTTCCCGGTTACGAGCTGGCGAAAGCCGAGATCCTGCAGCGCAATGCGGCTCTCGCCACCCAGGCCTCTGCCGGCAGCGGTCCTTCCATCGGCAATCTCTTCGCCAACCTTTTCGGCCGCAAGAACGCCGCGCCGGCGTCGCAGCCTGAGACACAGGCCCCGGGTCCATCGACGATGGTGGCGTCGGCCGATCCGGAAAGCGTCAGGGAAATCACTCTGGCGGTTCCCCTGCCGCCGCAGCGCCCGCCAGAGATCAAACTGGCGGCCGTTGCTTTGGCGGAGGCCGCAACGGACGCTGCTGAGGCGACCGTCTCACCAGCAAACTCAAGGATCGCTCCCGAGCTTGAAGCCATCATCGGGTACGATGAGACCGCGGCGGCCAAGTCCCTCTTCGATCCGAGAACGGCGTTCCTCGATCTCGGCTTCACGTCGGACACGCGGCATGACCTCAGCGTCACGCGCTTCAGCGGACCCGCGGTCAAACCGCTTCCGGTCGTCGGCGGGCAGGCTCAGGCTGAACTTGTGACGGGTGGCGAGATCAGACGCCCAGCATCATGACGAGGCCGACTAGGAGCACCAGGACCAAGAGCCCCGAGATGACGACGGCCCAGTGCGCAGCCCGCCCACTCGGCCATGCCGTTTTGGTAGCTTCAGACGGCGTTGGACCGGCCTTCTGAAGAGGCGCATTCCGACGCTTCATCTTGGCTGCGGCGGCGCGATCCGGGAACGGAATGATCTCGGCGCTTTTGACAGGTGCCGGGCTGGGCTTGGGATTCGGCGACGCGAGACTGTCGTCCAGCTCGACCGGAACGCCGGTCTCTTCCAGATGCACCACGATGAGGGCAATCTCCTCGGCGCTCATCGAGGCGATTGGAAGGTTGTCCTCAAGATCCTGGTTCGTGAGATGTCCCTGCTCGCGTCCGAGGGCGATCAAACGGTCTAAGGTGGTGCTGTCGAGCGCCGGCTGCATGAGGGCACGACCCTATTGTATCTGTTGGTCGGAGAAGCAGCTCGGGGCCGCTTCGGGGACTTCGCCGAGCTAACGCAACAATAACTCCAGATGTTGCACCTGGAAAACGCCCGAAGTGCGAATTTAATGGCGCTTTAGCCGTAAGTCGAATGTGCTGCGACGGGTGGCTAGTTCTTCGTCGCGCCCGAGGCCTCCTGCAACGCCTCCTTCTCCCGCCTGACCTGTTCCGACAACTGCTCGGCAATGGCGACAAGCTTGCTGGCGGTCTGGTCCTTGCCCTGGAGCTCCACATGGCCGGCGAGCCCGACCGTTAGCAGGGACTCGAAGACCATGTCGGCCGGGATTCCCTTGCGGATTAAGTCGATGGCGACCTTCTGCCACTGATCGGACAACTGTACGCGAAGCTCGGAGATATCGTTGCTCATGGTCCAACCATACATGATCCGGTGCAGGCTGTCCCGTGGACATCCTCGTTTCGGCTCCACTGTCACCAAGCTTACATAGAACCGTTCTAAGGCGCTTGTCGTCCCCGAAGAAACGGAGAAACCGATATGGACGAGCACAAGGGCCGCATTCGCTCGAGCGAACTGGAAGACTCAGGCGATGTCGGAATCAATCCGACGGAAAATCTCACCATGGGCGAGATCGTCGCCACGCGGTTCAACCGGCGTGATCTACTGCGGGGCTCCCTCGCGGTTGCCGCCATCTCGGCGACGGTCGGCACCCGGGCTCTCGCGGCCAACGAGCAGCCTGCCAGGAAAAGCATGGCCGCCTCCTTCGACTTCAAGGAAATCGAGGCTGGGGTTGATCAGACCCACCACGTCGCCGAGGGTTACGACGCCCAGGTGCTGCTGCGCTGGGGCGATCCGATCTTCGCCGATGCACCCGAGTTCGATCCCATGAACCAGACGGCCGAGAAGCAGGCCCGCCAGTTCGGGTACAACACCGACTTCATCGGGTTCATCCCGCTCGACGGCTCGGCCGACCATGGCCTGCTCGTGGCCAACCATGAATACACGAACGAGGAATTGATGTTCCCGGGCGTCGGCATCCAGGACACGAAAGATGCCAATTTCTCCAAGATGACCAAGGATCTGGTCGATGTCGAAATGGCCGCCCATGGCGGCGCGGTCGTCGAGATCCGCCGCGTCGACGGTCGCTGGCACGTGGTCAAGGATTCCCGATATAACCGCCGCATCACGGCTACGACCCCCATGGAGATCACCGGCCCGGCGGCCGGACACGATCGCATGAAGACCTCGTCCGACGCCAGCGGCCGCAAGGTGAACGGCATGATCAACAATTGCGCGGGCGGGGTGACCCCCTGGGGTACCTGGCTCAGCTGCGAAGAGAACTTCAACGGCTATTTCTGGGGCAAGCTCGCGGACGATCACGTCGAGGCGAAGAACTACAAGCGCTACGGCATCGGCACGCCCGCCTACGCGTGGGGCAAGCACTACGACCGCTTCGACCTGACCAAGGAGCCTCAGGAGGCGAACCGCTTCGGCTGGGTGGTCGAGATCGATCCCTTCGACCCGAGCTTCGTACCTAAGAAGCGCACCGCCCTTGGCCGCACCAAGCACGAGGGCGCCGCCGGCATCACCAACGGGGACGGCCGCTACGTGATCTATCTCGGCGATGACGAGCGCTTCGACTATGTCTACAAGTTCGTGACGGCCGGAAAGGTAGACCCCGGGAACCGGGCGGCCAATCTCGGCCTGCTCGACGAAGGCACGCTCTACGTCGCCAAGTACGACCCGGACGGCAAGGGTTCCTGGCTGCCTCTGATCCACGGTCAGGGTCCGTTGACGGAGGCCAACGGCTTCAGGAGCCAGGCGGATGTGCTGATCGAGACCCGCCGCGCGGCCGATCTTCTCGGCGCGACCAAAATGGACCGCCCGGAGGACATCGAGGCAAACCCCCAGACCAACCGCGTCTACGTGATGCTGACGAACAACACCCGCCGCAAGGACGATCAGGTCGACGCTGCCAACCCGCGCGCCAACAACGCGTTCGGCCATATCGTCGAGATGATGCCGGAAGGCGGGAACCACGCCGCAACCGCCTTCACCTGGGAGGTGCTGGTGAAATGCGGCGACCCGTCCGTCGCTTCGATCGGTGCGACCTTCTCGTCGGAGACCACCAAGAACGGCTGGTTCGGCATGCCGGACAACTGCGCCATCGACAGCCAGGGCCGCCTCTGGGTGTCCACCGACGGCAACAACGCCAGGGCAACCGGCCGTGCCGACGGCCTCTGGGCGATCGAGACGGAAGGCGAGAAGCGCGGCACCTCGAAGCATTTCTTCCGGGTGCCGGTCGGCGGTGAGTTGTGCGGCCCCTTCTTCACGCCGAACGACGAGTCGCTGTTCCTCGCGGTCCAGCACCCGGGAGAGGCGGAGGAAGGCACGACATCGACCTTCGAGAATCCGATCACCCGCTGGCCGGACTTCAAGGACAACCTGCCGACTCGCCCGTCCGTGCTGGTCATCACCAAGCAGGGCGGCGGCAAGATCGCCTGAAGCCTGCATGACATCGAAGCACCGAGACGGCAAAGGAGCCCATCGCGGCTCCTTTGTTCTTTCAGGGCACCGGGTCCCATCCTGCGATCATCGTCGATTGTCGGGAGCGGATGCTGCCATCGCGGCAGCGGGAGGAGAGTGGCGCGGGCGACGGGGCTCGAACCCGCGACCTCCGGCGTGACAGGCCGGCACTCTAACCGAC